>CALFUQ010000132.1 GCA_937929885.1 uncultured Saprospiraceae bacterium | reverse complement strand
CTTAAACCTTATGCTTAATCATTATCGAGATGGCAGAATCAGTTTAGAGCGAATTGTAGAAAAGATGTGCCACGCACCAGCAATCTGTTTTAAATTGAAAGAACGGGGATATCTACGAGAAGGATATTTTGCAGATATGGTACTAGTGGATCTCAATAAAAAATTCAAGGTAGAGAAAAAGAATATTCTCTATAAATGTGGATGGTCACCTTTAGAAGGAAGAACTATGCATAGTAAAATTGTAAGTACAATTATCAATGGTAAGATGGCTTATAACAATGGCAAGGTGATGAAAAGGAGAGTGGGTGAGCGGTTGCTGTTTGAGCAATGAATCTCCATTATACTATTTTTGCATTTATTGTGTTTACCCCTAGTTTAATGGAGAAAGCAAAATTTATGCGCACCCTCTCTATTAAAATTGGCGAGGGTCGGAGTGTGGAAAAACTTAAAACCCTATAGACTTATCACTCTCTTTTATATCCTTCCCCAGGATAGCCATTTTAATAGCCGTATAAGCCGCTTCTGCGCCTTTGTTACCGTATTTGCCTCCAGAGCGGTCGATTGCCTGCTGCATGTCATTAGGAGTCAATACACCAAAGATTACAGGCTTACCAGAGCCTACATTAAGCGACATGATACCTCTTGCAACTGCGCCATTGATATATTCGTCGTGTTTAGTCTCTCCTTTGATCACACAACCTAAACAAATCACAGCATCTAGCTTATGCTTACCAAGCAACATTCTAGCACCCAAGGGCAATTCAAATGATCCAGGGACATCAATGGTATAGATATCATCTTCTGATGCTTTGTGTTTGATCAGAGTTTCTCTGCAAGATTTCATTAGACTAGCGGTAATCTCATCATTCCATTCTGATCTTACAATACCGAATCTGTAACCAGCAACAGAGGTTTTCTTATCGATATTTACTTTGGATAGGTTTTTATCTTTACTTGACATGCGGTTAAAGTTATCTTAGTAATGGGCACAAAAAAAGGTAAAGTTAAAAACCTTACCTTTTTCTACTATGTCTTTTTGCAAAAGTTAGCTTGCCATTCGGGCTACATATTTTGCTATATCCAATCCTTCATTTGAGGTAGGATATTTACTCTGTATCTTTTTATAGGCTTCTAAAGCTCCAGCTCCATCGCCTTGCTTTTCTAGCAACATACCAACTTTCTTAAGATAGTAAGGAGTGAGAAGCTCATTGTCTTCAGCATTTGCTGCTTTCTTGTAATTACTTAATGCGCTTTCAAAATCATTGAGCTCAGAGTAAGCATCTCCCATAGCACCAAATTTGGTGATAGGCGTAATATTCCCGCCAGCGGAGAATGATGATAAGTACTCTATAGACTCTTCATATCTTCCTAAGTTTAAGTAGCAGATGCCCGCATAGTACTTAGAAAGGTTAGCAGCTTTCGTACCACTATAATTATCTATGATATCTAAGAAACCATCAAAGCCACCTCCAGGATTCTCTAGTGCTAACGCAAATGAGTCTTGCTTAAACTGCGTCTCTGCTTTGTACATTTGCTCCATAGCAGATGTATTTCTTGGTGCTTGATATAAGTATTTATAGGCTAAGAATGCACCAATTATTAATGCAGCGATGCCAATTATTCCTAAAATCTTAAGCTGATTGCCTTGCATCATGTTAGATGCTGACTCTTTTACATCTACTAAATCTACTAGCGTATCATCGTTTCTATTGGTACGATTACTACCGCCTGTATATCTTGATCTTTCTGCTTTTCTTTTCGACATGGATTTCCAAAAATTTCGGCAAAGATAGTATTAATATAGAGAATTGGTCAATTGTTACATATAAACCATTTTAACTATATGAAATACTGTCTTTATAAGTGATGTTAGTGATTAAATATTACGTCAGGAAAGGAAAATCCTTTTGTAGATAATTATCCTCGTACAGGCCTTTACCATCTGGTAATGGCGACTCCTCCGCAAATTTCACAGCTTCTTTGATCTCTATTTTGATCTTGTCTTTAATCGCTTGGATTTCATCTTTAGAAGCAATTTTATCTTCTAATATCTTTAGCTCTGTATTCTTGACAGGGTCTAGACCTTTGTAGTGATTAAGCTCTTCTTTTGTTCTGTATTTTGCTGGATCAGATACTGAGTGACCTTTGTATCTATAAGTTTTAATTTCTAAAAAGTATGGTCCATTACCAGCTCTGATATGTTCTGCAGCTCTTACTAAACCTTCATGTACTTTCTCTACATGCATACCATCAATTGCTTCATGGGCCATATCAAATGCATCTCCAACTGTATGAATGTCTGTGACGTTACTAGTTCTATCTACGGAGGTACCCATAGCATAACCATTATTTTCCACGATGTACAATACTGGTATTTTCCAAGTCATTGCCATGTTAAATGATTCATAGAGTGCACCTTGTCTAGATGCTCCGTCTCCAAACATTGTTACACAAAGATTATTAGTGCCTTTATATTTTTCTGCAAAAGCGATACCTGTTCCAATCGGAATCTGTGCTCCTACAATCCCATTACCACCAAAGTAATCATGTGCTTTTGAGAAGAAGTGCATAGATCCTCCTTTTCCTTTCACACAACCTGTAGATTTACCAAATAGCTCGGCCATACATGATTTAGAATCCATTCCTCTAGATAGTGCAATCCCGTGTTGCCTGTATGCTGTTACTATCTTATCTCCAGGAATCAATGCTGAAACTAATCCACCAGCAATTGCTTCTTGTCCAATGTATACATGACAGAATCCTCTAACCTTTTGCTGACCATAAGCCATTAAGGTTGCTTCTTCGAATCTTCTGATGCGCAACATCATCTCATACCATTCTAAGTATGTCTCTTTGCTATACGCAGATTTCGCTTTTCCGTTCGATTTAATCTTCTTTTTACCCTTTTCTATCACAGAAGCCATATAATGAATTTTAAATTTGCCGCAAGATAAGCCAAAACGTAACGTCACTGCAACAAAAGCACCTAATTTGTGGCAAATTAAGCATCACTTAAACTACTAAACGCAATAGCCATTGATACTCGAGCAGATTAAGCTATATCAGTTCAAAAATTATGAAGAGTTAAGTTTAAAATTTAACTCAGGGTTTAATTTGATAGTTGGTCTTAATGGGATGGGTAAAACCAATTTATTGGATGCTATATACTATTTAAGCTTTTGTAGAAGTAATTATCAGCATCAAGACAGCAATGTAGTTTCATTTAGTAAAGACTCATTTAGGATAAGCGGTGATTACCTGACGTCTGAAGATCGAAAAAGTAGCGTTGCGGCTGTGGTAACAGCTCGGAAGTCGAAGAAAATATCTGTAAATAAAAAGGAATACGGTAGGCTATCTGATCACATAGGTATGATACCATTGGTGATGATCACTCCAGACGATATCCAATCATTAAAGGAAGGAAGTGAAGAGCGAAGGAAATTAATAGATACTTGCATAAGTCAGTTTAGTAAGCCATACCTGTCTGCTCTAGTAAAGTATAACCGAATCCTCAAACAGCGTAATGCCTATTTAAAATCAATGTATGATAAGAGAAATATAGATCACACATTGCTAGATAGTCTTGATGAGCAATTGTTAGGCCCTGCTCGGTTAATTCATGAAGAGAGAGGGAAGTTCTTAGATCTTTTCAATCCGATTTTCGAAGAGATATATCAATACTTAGCAAAGGGGCATGAGCAGATGAATTGTAAAATTAGAAGCCATCTAGACGAAGGAAACTTCAAGGATATTCTGCGTAATGCTAGAGATAAAGACATTGATTTGCAAAGGACAAGTGTGGGTATCCACAAGGATGATTTAAAGATTTATATGAATGATCGCTTAATGAAAACTTTTGCATCTCAAGGGCAAATTAAATCAGGTATTCTATCGATTAAGTTGGCGCAGTATAAGTTATTAAGTAATATTCACAAAGAGATGCCGCTACTTTTGCTAGATGATATTTTTGACAAATTAGATCGGACGCGAGTAGAATATCTTTTGGACTATATGCTTAATAACAACTTTGGACAAACGTTTATAACTGATACACATCAGCTGAGAGTAGAAGAAATACTACAAAAGAAAGAACAATCTTACTCGAAGTTTGTAGTCGTAGATGGAAGTGTTACATTGGCGTAACTTATAAAATTTATGAAGAAAGAAGGAGAGTCGACGCTTAGGGAAGCACTAGGAGAATTTACCAACTCAGGTAAAATCAAGACTGGATACAAGCAGCTGTTGATTCAAAAATTTTGGGAGGAGCATATGGGGCAAATGATAAATTCTTATACTAAGAAACTATATGTCCGAGGGAGCATCTTGTATGTAACCATTAGCTCTAGCCCCCTAAAGCAAGAATTAGACATGGGTCGAGATAAAGTCTTATCCCTCATCGCTAAAGAATTTGGAGAAGACTATATCTCGAAGTTGGTCTTGCGCTAGACTTTGTTTTTAGTCTTGTTAATTTTCTTCTTCCCTTTTACTTTGCTAGCATACTCCATAGCCTTGTATAGATTAACGAATCCACCAGTACTCGATAACTCGCTAAATGGCACCAGGTCTGTCGTTCCAGGCTTTTTTACCTGCTGATTACTTTTGATAGAAGAGTCAAGGATGACATCCTTAACCTGCTGAGCTGTAAGCGCAGGGTAGTGAGATCTAATCACTGCGGCGATTCCTGCTACCACAGGAGATGCCATACTTGTACCTTGAGCAATCTGATAGTTGTTATCAGGAGTAGTGGAATAGATATACATACCAGGAGCAAATACATCAACGCCACTTTGGCCATAGTTAGAAAATGGCGCAACAGCATCCTCGTTTTTTTGCCAGCCACTTGCACCTACTTCGATCCAATTTTTAGTAGCTTTCTTTTTCCAGAATAAAAATCCTTTCGCTTTTCTATAAGTTTCATTAGGGAAGTTATCAGTTGCATCATTATCCTGAGCAGAATTTCCCGCAGCATGTACAAGTAACACATCATTTTTCTCTGCATACTGCACCGCTGCATCTACAGCATCTTTATCCCACGCAAATCCTTTGCCGAAGCTCATGTTAATGATGGACGCGCCATTATCAACTGCATATCTGATTGCATTTGCAACATCTTTATCTCTTTCGTCACCATCAGGTACAGTTCTTACTGACATGATCAATACGTTGCTTGCCACTCCGTCTATACCTATCTCGTTATTTCTCTTTGCCGCTATGATTCCTGCTACGTGAGTACCGTGAAAGGCATCTGGGCCTTCTACATCGTTGTTGCCATAATACTTGTCATCAGAGTTATTGTAGTCGTCTCCAATAACGGTTCTTGGATTGTAGTCAGGGTTGTAAGCATAATTCAATTGGTCTTCAAATCTAACTTTAGATGCACTTAACTCACTTTTAATATCTGATTTAAGCTGTGCAACAGTTTGTATACGCTCTCCCGCAGCGGCAGACCGTTCAATGATATTTACAATTGCTGAGATCTCCGGATCATTTAAAGATTTGAGAGAGTCTAATCTATCAACACTTAAAGTCTTTTGCCCAACTGCATTTTCAAGTTTGTCTGATAAGCCGAGTAGGTAGTTTTCTGTAGCACCTATCTGATCAAGAGAATTTTCAGCTGCGCTTCTTTTCGAAGTAACTTCTTGTTCTGCTTTTTTATATTTCTCGTATTCTACTTTTTCCTTGCTGTTAAGTTTTTCTGCATCTGCATTTTGATACTTATGCTTTAGACCACCATAAACTCTAGTTGCTTCATAGCTATCCTTATTCACATTTTTACCATCCTTACCTCCTATGAAATTCCAGCCGTTTACATCATCGATATATCCGTTGTTATCGTCATCTATCCCATTGTCAGGGATTTCATCTTGATTGATCCATATATTCTCCACTAAGTCCTCGTGCTCTATATCCACACCTGAATCGAGTACTGCGACCACCACAGGTCTCGAAGTTTTGTCAGCTAATAGGCTTTTATACGTTTTTTGTAGGTCTATTCCATTGAATTCGGAATTACTACTGTTATAATACCACGTCTTAGTAGGTGGAGTCTGGGCGAATGATGCTATTGATATTAGGAAGCAAAAGGAACAAACAAGTAATCTCATTAGATCTTAGTTTCTTATGTTTTTGAATAATAATGTGCAAATGTCGAACTATTAGACGTATAAAACTTCAAAAGACATACATTTATTGAAATGTTTTATATATTACGTTTTATTTTAATATGTTTGTAAAAGCCTGGACACTTTTACCTTTTTAAAAATTTATAATGAGAACCTTTTATTTAGTATTCATACTCAGTCTTTGTTTTGCGCTAGGTACTACAGCACAAAGCTTTCAATTAGGATTTAACGTTGGGTCTTCAGTGTATTTAGGAGATATGGATACGCCTAATCTTGCAGACAAGACCAAAGATCTAAATGCAGCTTACGGATTCTTCTTTAGACAATCTATCAATGGACATTTTAATATCAAGTTGAATTTTATCAAAGGAACCTTATCTGCAGCAGATAGCATTTCTACGCTTGATTGGCAAATAGATAGAAATTTAAGTTTCGTAACACCATATTCTGAGCTTGGGGCATTTATAGAGTACGATTTGTTTGATGTTACTTCTTCTGAAGCAACTAAATGGTGGACACCGTTTGTGACAGTTGGTTTAGGCTACTTTCATTTTAATCCTACTACTACGCTAAATGGTGATTTGCTCGAACTCCAACCAATAGGCACAGAAGGCCAAGGCCTGCCAGGGTATTCTGCAAAGTACTCTAGAGATATAATGAGTTTACCTATAGGTGGTGGTATGAAGGTGCGATTGACACGAGCACTAAGTATACAAGCACAGATGATTAATCGGATTACCTTCAATGACTATATTGATGATGTAAGCTCTAGATATTATCCCGAATATGAAGACCTAGTTGCAAAAGGTGCTTCACCGCTTCAGCAGTTATTGTATAGCCGAGCTTGGGAAGTATACGGTGATGTGGGACCCGATGTAATTGGGGCAGATATCAGAAAAGCATCTCCTGACGTAAAAGATTACGTTTTCACTGGTACTTTCTCTGTTATTTTAAATATTGCAGAGTTAAACGGTGATTCTGGCGAAGGTTGTCCTTCTGCATTCTAATTCGCTATCCTTATCTTCACCTCATAATTTGAGGTGTATATAATTGGATAAAATAATTCAAGCTAAGTCAGTCCTTAAGCAAGTATGGGGTTTTGATTCTTTTCGCAAGGGTCAGGAAGAGATTATTACGTCCGTAATTAATCAAGAAAACACTATTGCTATTCTTCCTACAGGAAGTGGCAAGTCGATAGGTTATCAGTTACCAGCACTTTTACTGGATGGTTTGTGTATTGTAATTACGCCCTTGATTGCATTAATGCAGGACCAAGTATCCAAACTAAAGAAACTTAAGATCAGTGCATCTGCAATCCACTCAGGCCTCAGTAGTCGTGATATTGATGTGATATTAGATAATTGTATTTATGGGAATATTAAGTTGCTTTATATCTCTCCTGAACGCTTGAAGACTGATTTGTTTAAAGCTAGAGCTAAAAAAATGAATATCAGTTTCCTGGCTATCGACGAAGCTCACTG
>CALFUQ010000131.1 GCA_937929885.1 uncultured Saprospiraceae bacterium | reverse complement strand
GGTGTCATCTCTTCTCCTTGCACTCCATTACCTCGCGTAGCTGCGCGCAATAACAGATCTCCTTCGTAAACAAGTGCAACACTACCACCATCAAATTTTGGTTCTACAACATAGGCTATGTCCTCCCCTTCTGGAATAGAGCAAAGTTTTCTTATCTGATCATCGAAGTCTTTTAAGTCTTCAGCATTATAAGAATTCGCTAGAGATAACATTGGTTCTAGATGATCTACTGAATTGAAAGTAGCAGTAAGGTCATTTGATACCCTTTGTGTTGGAGACTTTGGGCTTACGATTTCTGGATAAGACTCTTCTATTGATTCTAGAGATTTAAAGAGTTGGTCGTATTCATAATCTGCTAGGACTGGATCATTAAGGATATAGTATCTCCATTCGTGATAGACCATGATATCTACAAGATCTAGATAATCAGAATTACTAGGTGCACTACTGAGAAAATCCTTGGAGGATTGGTAGTAATTTTTTTGAATAGCCTTACTGTACATAGTAATACAATTAAGCTGTAAAAATAAAAAAAGCCAACCCAAATTAATGAGCTGGCCTAATTGCGTAAGTTAAGAGTATTAGTTTTTTATAATTTTCCTGGTAGTAACTTTTTTACCTTCAGTGTTATACACACTTATAATGTATATGCCAGATCTAAACTTCAGTAAGTCTATCTTCTTACCTTCTTTAGAAATTTCTCCCTCTAATAAAATTTTACCAAATATATTATTGAGCTTAAAGCTCCCATCAAACTTTTGATCAGTTGAAACACTGATATAATCTGTAGTTGGATTAGGATATACTTTAAAACTTATATCGTCTGTTTGCTCGAATCTAGGTAAATCATTATAATCTTGATCTAGACTCTGTGCTAATAAATCATTATCACCTATTGCACCCAAAATGAGTACAAATGAGAAGCAGATAATTTTGATATGATTCATTGTTTTAAACACGTTCACTAATAAGACTCTGATTTTAGTATGAACACGGATAGAAATAGTCAAAAGAATCCAGAAACGTAATATATTTTACTTATTTAAAGCTTAGCGCTTGCTATTTAGGTACTATAAGTATTATTAGTTTTAATAATGTAGTCCTATATATACTTACTATTTTAGAATGGTCCATTAAACCATTGAGCATAAGTATGGTCTATATAAGTAACTAATAGCTATTAAACATACACCAGTTGAAGGTCCCTGAAGACGATGAGATACTAGAGCTAATAGCAGATCCAAGCGATCAAGAGAGAGGATTTAAACTGATGATGGTTAAGTATCAAAAGCCGCTTTACTGGCATATTAGGAGAATGGTGAAGGAGCATGAAGATGCTAATGATGTACTCCAGAATACTTTTATAAAAGTGTACAAAAACATTGAGAGGTTTGAAAGCAAATCAAAATTGTACACTTGGCTATATAAGATTGCAACTAATGAGTCGATTACTTTTTTAAATAAGAAAAAAAGAATCAAAACAGAATCATTAGAAACAGCAGAGTTAGTAAAAGAGTCTAGGGCGGTAGACAGTCAGGATGGAGACTTAATAATTAAAAAACTAAATAGCGCAATTGATAAATTACCTGAGAAACAAAGAATGGTATTTAGCATGAGGTATTTTGATGAGATGACTTATAATCAGATTTCGGAGATGCTTGGCACAAGTGTTGGTGGATTAAAAGCATCTTACCATCATGCTGTTAAAAAAATAGAAACACTCATACTAGAAGGAAAATTAAATTAGAGCGAGTATAAAATGAAAAACGAGGATATTAAGGAAGAATTATTAAGACTGTCTAAGCCTTTGGCGGACTTGCCTAAAGTTGAAAAACAGGGTGTGCCTGCAGACTACTTTAATAATCTGCCTTCATTAACCTGGAATAAAATAACTACGGATACTAGTTCAACTACCCACGCTGAAAGACGTATTGTCCCTATATGGGGTAAGTTAGCTGGAGTAGCAGCAAGTTTTGCCTTGTTATTTTCTATGTTTCAGCAGCTAAGTTTAGACCAGCCACAAGATGATTTACCCTTAGATGCCGTTGTGGAATATTTTATAGATAATGTAGATGAACTAGATGAAGAATTTTTATTTGAAATACATGTACAATCACTTGACTTAGCTGAGCTGGGTGATGATGCATTAGACTATATACTAGAAGAAGATTTAGAGATGATCGATGATCAAATTTTAGAAGCACTATATTAACTGTTATGATTAAACAACTTTTTTTACTCGTTTTGTTTACTGCATTATTATCTAACATTGGCTTAAGTCAAGGCCATAGGGATAAGTCAGATAACTATGAACGAATCAGAGCACAGAAAATAGCTTACATCACGGATGCACTAGAGCTTACACCAAGCGAATCAGAAAAATTTTGGCCAGTTTATAATGAGTTTAAGGAGCAATATTATGCTCTACATAAGGAAAGACATGCTATTGACGAGATAGGAGATATATCAGAGTCAGAAGCAAAAGCTTTACTTACCAAATCTATAGTGCGCGATAGAAAAGAAATTGAACTCAGAGAAACGTACAACGCAAAATTTTTAGAAGCGATACCTGCTAATAAATTGGTTAAGCTGCGAGGTATAGAAAGAAAATTCAAAAAAGAGATACTCAGTTCATTCAAGAACAAATACCGATCTAAAAAAAGTTGATAAGTCATCCTTAAGTTTGATTTATACTTTATGTAATTACACTTAACTCCTTCATTATCTGTGACATCTAAAAACTAAATAGTTGTTCTCCAATTGATGATTTATAAGCTTCATTTTCACTAATCAAAAATCTTTTTAACTAATAGTCTTCAAAAGCACTTAAACGGCTTATAAAAACTCGTTATGTGTTACTACATGTGTGAGAGTGTTTTAAAGTATTTAATAATATTTATCTTTTATTTAGACCCTTCGTAAATCCTTCACATTCAGCAGTTTAGGTACTAATTATAAAGATTCATAATACCACTCTAAATGTGGATAAAATTTATTTTGACTAAGTTTTGTTTGCTGAATATTTAGCTATATTTACCACCGTTGTTATAATCCCCTTTACACAGTAATATAGCATGGAGCATAGAACCAAACGAGATCCCAACTTACATTCATTAGTTAGTGATTTCGAGAACATGATTGCCACTGGTGATCTTTCATATCTCAAAGAAAAGTCCTACTTCCAACTTGTTGAATACTACGAAGACGAATCTCAATTAGATAAGGCAATAGAGGTTATCGATTTAGCTATTACACAATTTCAATACAGATCAGAGTTTTACATCGCTAAAGCAAGATTGCTTTTGCAAAAAAATGAGATCGAAGAAACTTTAAGTTTTATTGAAACCGCTGAAACGATAGCGCCATATCAGTTGGAGATCATGACATTAAAAGCAAGAGCTTATGCATCGAGAGGTTCGTATAGTCTTGCACTTAATATCGTAGACAATGTGAAAGACGTAGCTACCCCAAGTGATAAATTAGAAATTAGATTGACAGAGGCATTCATCTTTGAGTGCATGGGCGATTACGAAGCGATGTTTCAATCGCTTAAAAATGCATTAATCATCTCTCCTACTAATAAAGAAGCATTAGAGAGAATATGGATTAGTGTAGAGCTAAGCAAAAATTATGAAGAGAGTATCTTACTACACAAGGTGGTCATAGAAGAGTTCCCATATAACCACCTCGGTTGGTTTAATCTTGGGCATGCTCATGCATGTGTAGGAGAATATAAGCAAGCGATAGATGCATTAGAGTATTCTTTCTTAACTAATTCTGATTTTGAAGCTGGATATATAGATTGTGCAGAATTATGCTTCCAAGTACAAGAATATGCTCGAGCTAAAGACATATACGAAGAACTGAACAAAAAGTTTGGACCTGATGCAGAATATCTAGTAGGTGTGGCACATAGCCAGTACCAATTAGGAGATTACAAAGCAGCGAAAAATAACTTTAAGAAAGCACTCAAGATAGATCCTTACAATGATGAGGCTTACTATCTCATCGCTAACTGTCATATCAAAGAATCTAATTGGTTGCAAGCGCTTAATGCACTTAATCAAGCAATCGACTTAGACGACATGAGAGAGGAGTACTATCACAGCCTTGCAAGATGCTATGTACACTTAGGCGACTTCGTAAGTGCAAAAAAGTACTATTACAAAGCAGCTAAGAATGGTGTAGAGCAACCGCTTTACTGGGAAGAGTATATTTCTTTCTTGATCAAGATCGGAGAATTTGATGCTGCTAATAGAATTATAAACGAAGCAGAAAAATATACCTACAGTGATAAGTTAATCTACTGTAAAGCCATAATCTCTCTTAACTCGGACCAACGCAGGAAAGGTATCGAAGCACTAGAGGAAGCACTAATAGAGAATTTTGATAATCATCAGTTCTTCTTAGACTTAGCGCCGACTATGAATGATGACAAAGATGTCGTCTCAGCTATAAGATATTACCAAGGAGAGAAAGAATCAATACAATCAAGCATTTGATTGTCTTATTTTGAGCGATAGCAGATCGCAATTACTCAATCTTAATAACCAAAACTCGACAAGTAGCTAGCGTTTTTACGCTGGCTATTTGTTTTTTGATTCTATTCCTGAGTCATAAGCATTTACTACTTGATATTATTGAAATTTGATTTAACCTAGGTTATAGCAAGAATATAAAACTGGATCAATGAATAATATTTTAAGATTGAACAAACCAATTCTCCAATTGTATTGTCTACTGTAAACAACTGGTTAAGTGAGCAAATAAAATAATACTGCAATCCTTACAGAATTAAGAACTACGAAATGATACACCTAATAGTCGGAAACACAGCTTCTGGGAAAACAACCTACTCAAACAAATTAAAAGCAAAAACGAAGGGCATTATTTTTTCGATTGACAAATGGAATAACACGCTATTTTTCCCTGACAAAAACCCTAATCATGGCTTGGAATGGATACTAGAAAGAATTGACAGAGCTGAAGAAATGATAATGGATTTAGTCCAACAATTAGAGTTCTCAAAAACAGATTCTATCCTGGACTTAGGACTTTCTAAATATGAGCATAGAGAAAAATTCAGAAGGTTTGCAACTGAGAATGGATTCGAATTGAAAACTCATTTTTTGGATATATCAAAAGAAATAAGATTAGAAAGATTAATGAAACGAAATAATGAGAAAGGAGCAACTTTCGTATTCGAAGTAACGAAAGAAAATTTTGATTTTATGGAAAATTACTTTGAGAAACCTACCATAGAGGAAATGGATGATGGAATAATTATTACAGAATGAAATAAATAGCAAAGAATTAAAAAGTTATTGCTTACAATCCACACCTAGACATACACCAGATTCTCATTACCCAGCCTCATGTGCCAGCAACGCAGCACCTATAATTCCAGCATTATTAAGTAGCTCAGCAGGTATCACCTTTGTATCTAAGGTTAGATATTCTTTATAGTTTTTAAACTTCTTACTTACTCCTCCGCCTAAAAAAATGAGGTCAGGGTTAAGTATAAACTCAATATACTCAAGCACTTTATTTAGTTCCTTACCCCAATCTTCCCATGATAGGTCTTTATCTTCTCTAGCTTTATTAGAGGCATAATGTTCTACAATACTTTTCTTGTAATGTAGATGCCCTACTTCAACATTTGGGATTAATTTCTGATCCATAAACATACCTGATCCTATCCCCGTCCCTAAGGTGACCAATAACAACTTACCCATCTTTCCTTTCCCTTTACCAAATCTCATTTCAGCTAATGCAGCTAGATCTGCATCATTACCAAAGGTCGCTTTAACACCCAACTCCTTCTTAAATAGCTCACCAAGTTTTACACCTATCCATCTCTTATCAATGTTAGCAGCAGAGCAGCAGACATTATTCTTAATGATAGATGGGAATCCACATCCAAAGGGTTTACCCTCCCAATCAAGGTCCTTGATCATTTTTTTAAAAACCTCTAAAACAGCTTTGGGATCTGATTCCTTTGGAGTTTTATATTTCACTTTGTCAGAAACGAATACTCCCTTCTTTATATCTACGAGAGCTCCCTTAATTCCTGTACCTCCTACATCTATCCCTAACATCACATTCTTATCCATGCTTTCTTTTTTAGACTACTCGTTTTTACTTAATTACTTTGATTTCCATTTTTACATCTTCCAAAGGCCTGTCTGATCTGCTAGTTTCTCTTGCAGCTATTTTATCTATTACCTCTAATCCTTCAATAATCATCCCAAATACAGTGTAATTTTGATCTAGAAAAGGGGTACCCCCTAGCTCAAGATATTGCTTCTTAATATTAGGTGGATAAGTAATTCCATTAGAACTTTCAAATCTCTTAAGCTCTGACTCTGATACTTCTTTACCATGGACAATGTAAAATTGAGACCCACTAGATCTCATCTCAGGATTAGGCGTACGTGCTGCAGCAAGTGCTCCTTTTACATGTGCTAAGTCTTCTCTAATCTCTGCATCAATTTGGTACCCTGGTCCTCCAGTGCCGTATTGGGCCCCTTGTTTAGCTTCCCTAGATGAAGGGTCTCCACCTTGGATCATAAATCCCTTAATGACTCTATGAAATAAAAGATCATCGTAAAATCCTTCACTAGCTATCTTCACAAAATTATCTCTGTGCAGCGGAGTTTCATCAAACAACTTAGCAATCATATCCCCTTCTGAGGTTTTGATATACACCAAACATTCATCTGGTGGTTGTACTATTAATTCTTGCTCTCTAATATTTACTTTCTTACCTTTTTTTGCTTTTAACCTCACAACATATCGACCTGAATTTAAATATCTGTGATCTGGTAAGCTATCCATAGACTTAAAGCCGTCTCCAAAATCCCACTCGTAAGATTCTGCATTAGTAGAGTTATTAACCACGTCCACTTTTAATGGAGCCTTAGTGCCCTCTGGTTCTACAGAAAAAAGTGCTTTAGGTCCACTACATGAAGCGAAACTCATCGCAATGATTAGTATTAAATATAGTTCTCTTAGTCTCATAATTAATTTGCTAATCTAATTCTCATTTTTACATCCTGCACAGGTCGGTTTGCACCATCGGTCTGTACCTCTGCTATTTTATCAACGACTTCGATTCCTTCTATCACTTCTCCAAATACTGTATAACCCATATCTAGATCAGGTCTTCCTCCTATTGTTTTATATTTTTCCCGTTGAGCCTCATTATACTTTATACCATGTCTTCGCTCAAAGTTATCTAGGCTTGCATCCGTTTGAGGTTGCCCTTGCACTACATAAAATTGAGAACCGCTAGAACTTTTAGCAGGATTGGGCGACATTGCCGCAGCAAGTGTACCTCTAATATGAGGTGCTCCGATCTCTTGATCAATTAGATAACCAGGACCACCCATACCCAATCGCGTTCCTGCAGCAGCTCCCCGTGACTGAGGGTCTCCTCCTTGAA
This sequence comes from uncultured Saprospiraceae bacterium, assembly GCA_937929885.1. GTDB lineage: Bacteria > Bacteroidota > Bacteroidia > Chitinophagales > Saprospiraceae > CALFUQ01. Next base: position 4,806 of record CALFUQ010000131.1, on the reverse strand, counting down.
TCATAAATCCTTTCATAACTCTATGGAATAGTAGCTCATCGTAAAATCCCTCTCCTACAAGCTTGATAAAATTATCTCTGTGCTTAGGTGTAGAATCATATAACACTAAAGTCATATTACCCATATCGGTTTCGATAACCACCTTCTGCTCTCCTGATGATCCACAAGAAATGGTAAGTGTAATTAACATAGCGAATGCTAATATCAACTGTGTAGTCCGTTTAATTTGTTTCATTGATACTCGTATTAAAATAATTAATAGTTTTTTCGATTAGCAAGTTCTCTTGTTCTTCGAGTGATAATTTTTTTATAGCTCTATTCTTTTCCCAGTGTGGCCATCCATCTTGATCATTTCCTTTAAACTCATAATAGCCATCTTCACTAAGTAGCGTGCATACTGCTATATGCATGAGATCTTGTTTTTCTTCTTTAGTAAACGATGTTTGCAGGAGGCCTAGTTCTTGCACACCGATTAAAAACAAAATTGTCTGCAAATCAGGGATATCCTCCTTACCCATAGCATCCTTGACATAGTGCCTGACTCTAAGCCATTCAAAATCTTGCTCCCATTTTTCATTCATGATATTCTCTTAAAAGCTGCAAATATACTATGAACTCTATTCCTAATCATTGTGGATATAGTTAGAAATTTTAGAAGCGCTTAGTGCTGGTGGAAATGAAGCAACTATACCGATACTTAATACTATTAACGCTGCCAATAAAAAGTCTGTTAGTCTCAGCTCTATAGGATATGCGTCAACAACAAATCCATCTGGGATGCCTATAATGCCAAAATGTTTTTGTAAAAAATAGAATATCAATGAAATCAAACAGCCGATAACCAGTCCAATAGTAGAAATCAATACTCCCTCTGCCAGAAATATATTTTTTATACCAGAGGATGTAAAGCCCATAGATTTTAGAATAGAAATATCCTTCTTTTTGTCTAATACAATCATCCAAATGGATCCTATCATATTAAATGCTAAAAGCATAAGGATTAAGCTCACTAGCAGTACACTCATCCATTTCTCAATATTCATAATCTTGAGATGAGTCTCATCTTGCATCAGTCTATCCTTGATATCGTACCCTTCTCCTAAGATGTTATTTATATCATTGATTACTGTTTTAGTCTTATCTGAATCAGCTTTTATCTCTAGTGCAGATACTAAGTTTTTACGATCTAATAGTTTACTTACCATGTCATGAGATGCTAGCACATAGGTGTAATCATTTTCATTTTTATCTGAGAAGGAGCCAGAGGGATATACATTTGCCAATTTAAAATCCTTGTCCAACATACTTTTCTTTTTTCTCCGAGGCACATACACTGTCACTGGAGTTAATCTATCTAGTGTATTTAGATTAAGATCATTTGCCATACCGCTACCAAATACAGCATATTTTATCTTTTCAGTATCTGCTATAAATTTCCCAGTTCGAAGAGAAGAATCTATTTGCGTCACCTTAGAATATTCATCATCAACACCTTTGATTATTCCTGCCTTTTGGTTTTCATTAAACTCAAATAAAGCTACCTCTTCTATCACCTTACTTACATGAAGTATTCCATCTATGGATTTAATCTGAGCTAGCTGATCATCTTCTATTTGGAAGTGCTTACCCTCTGCGATAGTTACTTTGATATCTGGATTAAAATTATTTAGGTAGCTTTTGATGAGTCCCTCAAAGCCATTAAAAACGGAAAGAATAATTATCAGCGCTGCTGTCCCTACTGTTATCCCTAATACACAGATAGCCGATATGATATTTATGGCATTGGTAGATTTTTTGCCAAACAAGTAACGCTTAGCAATTTCAAAAGACAGCTTCATTAATTAAGCTTTGTTTTGACTTATTAACGAATCATAAATTACGGTCTGTACTCTGGGCCTAAAATTCTTCTTCCCAAATTTGTTATTATTCATACTTGGGTATGTCCTGTTAGATAAGAATATGAATATTATGTCATGCTCTGGATCAGCAAACACACAGGTACCTGTAAACCCAAGATGGCCAAATGTACTGTCCGAAGCTTTGTCAGACATATTTTCTTTTTTCCTCCCATCTAATTCTTTCATATCAAAACCAATGGCTCTCCTGGTCGATCGATAAAACCTAGTGGTAAAAGTTTTTATAGTGTTCGGATCGAGATACTTTTTGCCTCCATAACTACCACCGTTAAGCAGCATCTGCATTAGTACTGCTAAGTCTTGCGCGTTAGAAAATAAACCAGCGTGCCCACTTACTCCATCTAGCATTGCTGCACCCATATCATGGACGTAACCTTGTACCACATCATCCCTGAAGTAATTATCCTTCTCCGTAGGTGGAGTCCTATTACGAGAAAACCGCTGCCATGGATTATAGCCAGTAGTCCTAAGTCCTAGCGGATTGTAAAATGTGGACAAGACGTAATCCTCTTGCTGCTGTTTACTAGTACGTTCTATAGCATGTTGAAGCATGTAAAAACCTAGGTCACTATACTTATAATCTCTCTTATCTCTTATTGTGCACCCTAACAACCTCGACCATATGGAGTCTTGAAAATCTGTCCTTAAAAACATATCATCCATTACCCTTAGATCAAAGTCCGCACTCTCACTTTTACTATAGTACTTAGGGAGTTTAATTACTTTTTTGTTTTCTTTTTCTACAGTGTTTTTATAAAATGGAATCCACGCTGGGAGTCCTGCATGGTGCGCCATTATATCCTCCACTATCATGTCGCCTTTATTGCTTGTATCTGCTTCCGTTACATATCTATCGATGGGTTGGTAAATGTTTAGCTTTTTTTCCTCGTGAAGCTTCATTACTGAGATGGTAGTCGATAATACTTTTGTGACTGAAGCTAAATCATACACATCATCTAAGCTTGACTTCTTTTTTTTATCATATGTGTGATAGCCATAAGATTTTTGGAATACTATTTTTTTGTTCTTAGCAATTAATACTTGACAGCCAGGGGCAGCTTTGCCTCTAATCATCTCTTCTACAATGGTATCTATGGCACTAAGCCCTTGTGTCGAAAGCCCTACCCGCTCTGGCTTAGCATATCCTAATCTACCTAAGCCAGGCTGATAATTACCCATCCCTGATCGGTACACTTCAGAGGCTGTAACTGGTAGCTTACCAGAAAACTCAAACGCACCAAATAAACCCTGTGCCGACAAGTCTTGTGTAACATTTTCCTCAGCATATGATACTAGCACATGCTCGACATCATCAAAATACTTGAGCGCATAAGGACTACCAAACACCGTGAGAATTACATTTTTAGAATAAGCAATATCATTTACCAGATTGATAGCTTCCTGAGATAAACCAAAATTTTTGCTCGAGTACTTACTCATGTCATGGAGACTGATAAATATTACATCAGATCCACTTACTGATTTAAATATGCTCTCTTTTTCACTCTGAGAAAATGACTTACCCAGATTATGATGTTTACAATCCACATAACTATCTAGTCTCTTTTGAAATGTGGTTTTACCTTTACTACCTATTGCAATAGACGCATAATTTTTATTTGCTATTTCTCTAATTGGTATTTGAAGTGATTCATTTCGAGCAATAGTAAGTGATTGCTCTATAAGTTCGCTTTTCAGAATCTGTGCTGCTGTATTATTTAAATCAGCATTGATACCTACCTCACTTATTACTGATGGCTTTTTACTCAGACCATATGATTGCTTAGCTTTTAAAATTCTGATGACACTCTCCTTCAGTCTATTCTCAGTTATAGTCCCACCCTCGACAGCTTTTTTAATCGCTTTAAAGGCCTGAGGTAAATCATTAGGGAGTAATATCACATCATTTCCAGCTAAGAGTGCTTCGACTTCAGCCTGACCATTCTTAAAATATTTTACGACACCCTGCATCTCCATAGCATCCGTAAATATTAAACCATCGAAGTGCATCTCTTCTCTTATAATACCATCTATTAATTTTTTAGATAAGGTGCTGGGTCTGTTAGGTCTATCATCAATTGATGGAATACTCAGGTGCGCTACCATTATACTTTGTATTCCTTCTCTAGCCATCACTCTAAATGGCATTAGCTCTATACTGTCCAATCTACTTTTACTGTATGGAATGATAGGAAGATCAGCATGAGAATCTACTGCAGTATCTCCGTGCCCTGGAAAGTGTTTTGCGCAAGCCATGATGCCCCCATCTTGCATCCCTTTCATGTATGCATATGCTTTGGTCGCAACATTGTATTTATCTTCTCCAAAAGATCTGTCATTAATTACTGGGTTATCAATGTTGTTATTGACATCTACTACAGGAGCGAAGTTGACATGGATGCCGATTCTCTTTGCATGCTCTGCTACTTGCAAACCCATCTCATAGATGATATTATAATCTTGGATTGCGCCTAACTGGAGTTGTCTCGGAAAACTAAATGCTTTCTCTTTAAACCTCATGCCTAATCCCCATTCTGCATCTACACCTATCATCAATGGTACTTTAGCTGCCCGTTGATAATTATTAGTTAATCTCGCCTGCTTAGTTGGAGTACCTTGAAAAAAACATAACCCACCAACATGATAATCATTGATGTATTTTTTTACTTGATCTTCATGAGTTTTCCCCTTATCTGAGTGAGCTCGTATCATGAATAGCTGACCTACTTTCTGGTCCAAATTCATACTGTTGTAAGTTCGCTCTGCCCAATCATCTCCTCCAGCAGTAATTACGGGTTGCGACCATGCCTTCGTATACATCGCTATCAAAAAAATCAACAGCAAAATTTCTCTTCTATTTCTCAAATACATTTGGGTCTAGTTTTCTTGC
>CALFUQ010000130.1 GCA_937929885.1 uncultured Saprospiraceae bacterium | reverse complement strand
TGGTTAGATCTTAGCAGAATAAAATTATCAAGTGGTCAATCGAGAAAATTACTCATCTCAACTGCGATACTAAAACAACCACAACTTCTCATAATTGATAATCCGTACATAGGGCTAGACCAGAAAAACAGAGAGCTTTTTAAAAACCTTATCGATGAGCTTGCTTTTGATCATCAAATAAAAATTATTTTAGCAGGGCACTTTCATACACTCCCTAAATGCATAACTCATGAGCTACATTTATCAGCAAACTCAACTGTCAGAAAACTAAAACCACAAAGCTCTGTTAATCAAATTAGCCCAGAAGCAAATGATCAAGTTCTCAGTACTATTAAAAAGTATTACGCAAATACATCTCATCACCCTACATTCAATAATACTCTACTTTTAAATGATTTAAATGTGGGATACAAGGATGTCAAAATTCTTGCTAATATAAACTGGACTGTCAAGCAAGGAGAAAAATGGGCATTGCTCGGACCTAATGGATCTGGAAAGTCAACTATGCTAGGTATGATTGCAGCCGATCATCCTCAAGTATATGCAAATGATGTTTACCTATTTGACAAGAAGCGAGGACACCAGGACAGCATTTGGGACATAAAAAAGAATATAGGATTTATCTCATCAGAGATGCATACCTATTTTAATTATGATGTCCATAAAAGTGTAGCTAACATAATTATTGATGGCCTATTCACAAGTATCTACAGCAGACCAAACCTTACACCCGATCAACTAAATACGCTCGACGCCCTACTAATTTATTTTGATGCCAAGCATTTAAGAGATCGAAAATTCTTAACCCTATCAACAGGCCAGCAGCGTTTAGTTTTAATCTTAAGAGCACTTATCAAAAACCCACCACTACTTCTTTTTGATGAACCTTTTCAAGGGCTTGATGATCTTACTATTGCTAGATTTAAACATTTGCTAGACGAGGTCTTAGGTGCTGCGCATGCATTGATTTTTATTACGCACTATGAGCATGAGGTACCTAGATGTGTAGAAGAGTATTTTTATTTGGAGGCTGGGAAGCGGTGTTAAAACTCTTAATTCGAAATTGGATAAAAGAAAAAAATGACTTTCCTCACCCCGACCCTCTCCAAATACAAATGGAGAGGGAGTGCTCTGCTTTACCCTTACTCCTTGAAATGATTTTCCTCACCCCGACCCTCTCCAATTACAAATGGAGAGGGAGTACCTCGCTCTACCCTTTCTCCAATGAAATGGAGAAAGGTGGTTTCGAATTAATTCGAAATCGGATAGAGGATAAACCTACTCTACAGGCTTAGCATAAACCTTCTTATCTATTACCATCTTAGCGATAATCTCGCAAAGAATCTCTGAAGTACCACCTCCTATCTGACCAAGACGGCTATCTCTAAAAACTCTTGCTAGATGGTACTCTTCCATGTAACCATAACCGCCCAACATCTGCAAACATTCTGTAGCTACTTTATCGGATAATTGAGTAGAGAGCAATTTTGCCATACTTGCTTCTTTCACAGGATACTCTCCTGCTTCTAGTTTATTTACTATCGAATAATTAAACTGTTTATTCATCTCTATCTCGCTCGCCATTTGTGCTACTCGATGACGTAGGACTTGGAACTTGTTTAAAGTTCTCCCAAATGCAATACGCTCACTCATATACTTGAGAGCATAGTCTAGTGCGTACTCAGATCTTGCAACTGCGTTTATGGCCATCGTCAATCTCTCTAATGCAAAGTGCTGCATGATATAGTAGAATCCCTTATTCTCCTCACCCATCAGGTTCTCTTTAGGTATCCTCACATTATCAAATGCGATCTCACCAGTATCTGAAGCGCGCCAACCTAGCTTATCTAATTTAGAAGCAGAAAGGCCAGGCGTATCTCTATCAACCAAGACTATACTTATATCCTTAGAATCAATTTCTTTGCCTGTCTTCACTGCAACAACTAGATAATCGCTATAGACACCATTAGTTATAAAAGTCTTAGAACCATTAATTACGTAGCTATCTCCATCTGCAACTGCGGTAGTCCTCATACCTCCTACATCTGATCCCCCGAATGGTTCACTGATACATAGACAGCCCGTCTTCTCTCCTAAAATCGCTGGGGCTAGATATTCTTTTTTAATTCGCTCATCACCTTCTGCTAGCAAGTGCTGCATAGATAGATATGCATGGGCCCACATGGCTGCCGCAAATCCACCTGAATTTACTTTCTGAAGTTCCTCTAAAAATATTACCGTATAAAATAAATCTAAGTCTAATCCGCCGTACTGCTCAGGGTAGGCAATTCCAAAATATCCCATCTCTCCAAACTTAGTCCAGATAGCAGGATCTATCTTTCCAGTCTTCTCCCACTCATCGACATTGGGAACAACTTCCTTTTGCAAAAAATCTTTGAAGCCCGCTCTAAAAAGATCATGCTCCTCATCAAAATAACTTGACTTCATAATTTTAGTTAAGGTTTGTTTTACAAAGAAATGTTCTCTACGATCTCCAGATCGTAGCCGAGCAATGCTGTTCTCTTTCTTGGTCGGTTTGTAATTAGTTTTATTTTTCTAATCCCTAGATCATGGAGTATCTGAGCACCTATTCCTAGATTTTTGTGCGCTAGTGTTTTAGCCGTGTTGTTATCCTCATCTCGTTCTTGATAGGTGTTTTCTTTTAACCTTCTAAGTGAATTTAATAGCTCATTTTCTTCTTCGGGTCTTCTGATATACAACATAACACCTTTTCCTTCTTTGTCTATTAGTTTTAGCGTTTCTCTCAGCTGCTCTGCTCTTCCATCGATCACTGCTCCTAATATATCGCCAGTGTTAGAACCAGAAGTAACCCTAACCAATATATTTTCATCAGGCTCCCAAGTTCCTTTCTTAATTACTAGGTGTGTGAGATTAGAATTCTTTTCTTTAAATGCTACCATATCAAAAGTACCGAATGCAGTATCTACTTCCACTTGTAACTCTTGCTTGACCAATCTTTCATTTGCCATTCTGTATGATACCAGATCTTTAATGGTAATAATCTTAAGGCCATGCTTTTTCGCGATCTCCATTAACTGAGGTACTCTAGCCATAGAACCATCCTCATTTAGTATCTCTATTAATACACCTGCTGGTTTTAGGCCTGCAAGTTGAGCTAAATCTACCGCTGCTTCAGTATGTCCTGTACGTCTTAGGACTCCTCCTTCCTGAGCAATGAGCGGAAAGATATGACCAGGTCTAGCGAAATCACTTGGTCTAGTATCATCATCTACAAGTGCTCTAATTCCTGTAGATCGGTCATAGGCTGATATTCCTGTTGAACATCCTTTCTTCTTATAATCTATCGACACAGTAAACGCTGTACGATGCATATCGGTATTCTCAGCTACCATATGGTTTAGCAACAAGTCATTTGCTCTCTCTGCTGTTATAGGAGAACATATTAATCCCCTACCTTCCTTTGACATAAAATTGATAATCTCAGGAGTTACTTTTTCTGCGGCGCATATAAAGTCTCCTTCATTTTCTCTGTCTTCGTCATCTACGACTATAACTATCTTCCCTTCTTGAATATCAATGATTGCTTCTGCGACACTGTTAAATTTATATTCAGTATTTGAAGCATTATCAGTATTGATCATATAGTTAAGGTTTTATAATAAATGCTTTTAAAAATTTTATGTTCATTAATTGGTAGCGCTAAATTGCTTTTAACAATTTTCCAGCTTGTGCTAGCATATCTTCTGTTTTAGCAAAACAAAGACGTATAACACCATTCTGTTTTCCACTACTATAAAACACGCTTACTGGAATGGCTGCTACTCCATACTCTGTAGTCATTCGCTTCGCGAAATCTGTATCTGGTTCATCACTAATTTCACTATAATCGTATAACTGAAAGTATGTTCCTTCCGATGGCAGAGGCTTTAGTTTAGAGCCTTCTAGTGATGATTGCAAAAAATCTCTTTTAGCTTGATAAAATGCTGGTAACTCTAAATATGGCTCTGGGTTCTTGAGGTAATCTGCTAGAGCGTATTGCTCAAAAGAGTTTACACAGAATACATTAAACTGATGCACTTTTCTAAACTCTGACATTAAATACTCAGGACCTACACAGTATCCGATCTTCCAGCCAGTACTATGAAAAGTCTTACCAAAAGAATAAACTAATAAACTGCGATTATATAAATCTGGATATCTAGCAACACTCTGGTGCAACTGATCATCATAAATTAAATGCTCGTAGACTTCATCACTTAAAACAATTATGTCCGTACCCTCAGTTAACTTTTGCAATGACTCTAGATCTTCTTGCTTAAGGGTTTTACCAATTGGATTTTGAGGAGTATTGATGATTATCATTTTAGTCCTCACAGTTACCAATGCACCAAGTTCTTCCCAATCGATCTTAAAATCTGGAGCTGATAACTCGTACGGTACAGGCACACCTTTGACTAATTCTATAGAAGGTCTATACGAATCGTATGCAGGCTCTATCAAAATCACTTCATCTCCTTTATCTATGAAAGTAGTGATCGCTGTAAAAATAGCTTGAGTTGCCCCAGCAGTTATGGTTATTTCAGAATCAGGACTTGGTCTAAGCCCATATAAGCTTTGCATTTTATCGGCAAGCACTTCCCTTAAGTCAATTAGACCTGCCATTGGGCAGTATTGATTTTTTCCATTTTGTAGGTAGTAAGCTACCTTATCTTTAAGGGCTTGCGGGGTATCAAAATTTGGAAAACCCTGAGATAGATTTATAGCATTATGCTCGGAAGCCAATGCTGACATCACTGTAAATATCGTGGTACCTACTTCAGGTAGTTTTGATATGATTCTCACCATACGAATGTAAGAGGATAATTAGATTTATACATTGCCTGATTAAGACTTTACTCAAATTTGTTGTCACTCTTCGTTTATAATTGAGTTTTGAATCTATTCCTCTATTCCAATTTAAATTCCCTACAAGTTGATATACACGTATATGTCGCATTGCTTTCTATAATAATATGAAATTATATTCCTTGTAAACTTATCTATGTCACAATGAACAAAACAAAATTTCGAAAATTTTAATTTTATCTATCTTTGTGACTGCAATTACACAAAGCAATAAACAAATGTCGCCAGTTCTTAATCTATTTGATTTTAGTCAGAAAGTAAATTATAAATCAGAAATACTTTCTGGGTTAACAGTTGCCTTGGCACTTGTACCAGAAGCTATTGCTTTTGCTCTTATTGCAGGATTATCCCCTTTGACAGGGCTTTATGCAGCTTTCAGTATCGGTCTTATCACTTCTATATTAGGCGGGCGTCCTGGTATGATATCTGGAGCGACAGGAGCTGTAGCAGTTGTTATAGTTGCGTTGGCTAAAAGTCATGGTGTGGAGTACATCTTTGCCACGGTAGTACTAGCAGGAGTTATACAGCTGTTAGCTGGTATCTTAAAACTTGGTAAGTTTATCAGACTAGTTCCTCATCCCGTTATGTTTGGATTTGTGAATGGTCTTGCGATAGTAATTTTCTTAGCACAATTAGATCAATTTAAAATATCGGGTGCAGATGGTATTCTATCCTGGATGACAGGCATGCAATTGTATGTGATGTTAGGATTAGTTGCATTGACCATGCTGATTATATGGGGCTTACCGAAAATCACCAAAGTAGTACCAGCTTCCTTAATGGCAATATTAGTTATCTCTGGGATAGTAATATTCATGGGTATAGACACAAAGACCGTAGGAGACATTGCTTCTATTCAAGGAGGATTTCCTCCATTTCATATACCTGCTATACCTATTACTTTAGAAGCGTTTAGCATTGTACTTCCTTACGCACTGATCGTTGCAGGAGTAGGGTTAATAGAAAGCTTACTGACGCTCAATTTAATAGATGAAATCACAGAGACTAGAGGAAACGGTAATAAAGAGTGCATCGCTCAAGGGGTAGCAAACTTAGTGACTGGCTTCTTTTCTGGAATGGGTGGATGTGCGATGATTGGACAATCACTGATTAACATATCCTCTGGAGCGAGGGCTAGGCTATCTGGGATTGTTGCTTCACTGATGCTACTAGTTTTTATCATGTTCGGAGCGCCTATCATCGAGCAATTACCGATGGCAGCACTCACGGGACTCATGATTATGGTAGCGATAGGTACATTCGAGTGGACAAGTTTAAAGTCATTTGGTAAGATGCCTACACATGATGTGATCGTTATGGTCTTGGTTTCTTTAATTACTGTCTTCTTACATAACCTAGCATTAGCAGTTTTAGCAGGTGTTGTTATCTCAGCTCTGTCTTTCTCTTGGGAAAATGCAAAGAGAATTAGAGCAAGAAAACATGTGGATGTTGAAGGGGTAAAGCATTACGAAATATATGGGCCACTTTTCTTTGGTTCGGTATCTGCATTCGGTGATAAATTTGATGTAAAAAATGATCCCAACAATGTCATCATAGACTTCTATGAAAGTAGAGTTGCAGATATGTCAGGGATAGAAGCGCTTAATAAAATTACACACAGATATAAAAATGCTGGCAAGACCGTGCAACTCAAACACCTAGATGCTAGATGCAGAAAACTCTTAGCTAATGCTGGCGGTATTGTAAACTTGAATATCATAGAAGGAGGCAAAGAAAAAGACTCCCGAGAAACTTTTGAGCTTGCTGACACTTTATAGCGTAATCATTTCTCTTTTTGAAGGGTCCTGATATCCAACATTAATCTAGCAACATCAGAATCCACTATGCCACTGTATATACCTCTGATATGTTTTTCTTTATCTACAAGTATAAACTTCTCTGTGTGTAAAAAATCTGATTTATCAGCTGTGTACCCAAACTCCTCATCAGCAAAATAGGCTGTCCT
>CALFUQ010000129.1 GCA_937929885.1 uncultured Saprospiraceae bacterium | reverse complement strand
CCGTTCTTATTGTATGCTCCGTCCATTTGATCATAGACTTGGACAGCTATCGCTAATTGATCAGACTGTATTTTGATAAGTGTATCTGTTAGAACGTATTTGTTCTTACTAGATCGAGTAATCTTTTTTTCCAACAAGGCATCTCTAACGCCCAAGCTATCACTGTCGTAAAATTTAATTGCTTGGAATACGGGAGGCCTTGTGTCATTCGGCTTTAGCCCAAATAAAAATGGGTTAACAGGTGTTTCGGATTGTGTTTCTCTAATTTCAAAATGGAGATGAGGGCCAAATGACTTTCCTGTATTTCCCATTTTTCCAATTACATCTCCTTTACTAACTCTAAATAAACTATCGGGATAGAGCTGCTGCTGAAAAGTTTTAGTACGGTATTGTTCTGATTTGATGTAATTAGCAATTGTATCTGCAAATTCGGATAAGTGAGCATATACAGTGGTATAACCGTTAGGGTGGTCGATATAAAGTGCATTCCCATATCCTGATGCATCGACATTGATTCTAGATATAACTCCCTCTGCCGCAGCTAGTATCTTGTCACCTGATCGACCATTGGTAGACTTTATATCTATCCCCATATGAAAATGATTAGTCCTCAACTCAGCAAATGAGCCCGACAATCTCATGTCATGATTAACTGGAGATCTAAAATAATCTTGATCGTAATCTTGTCCGAAAATTGGTCCTAAGCTAATGAGCAGTAGCACACCAAAGAGAAACTGTTTAATCATTCTTGGTCTTAATGATTATTTGATTAAGTAGTTCTGAAGAAGCTTTATTGGGGCTTAGATTTTCATCTTTTACTCTTGTAATTATATCATCAAACAATAAGCTTAAATTTTTGTCACTTTTTAAAAGTGAATTAAAGTGCTGTTCCATTGAATTTTCTGCCCAGAAAATATTTTGTTCTTTTCTGCAAGCAACAAAGTGACCATTTGATTTTGTATCAGCTTCATATAAGGTTACTAACTCCCATAGTTTATCTATACCAGAATTGTTTAGTGCAGAGCAAGGTATCACCTGTACCTGCCATCTACTTTTCTTTTGAGTGGCTAAGTGAGTAGCATTTTTGTATGCCTTAATTGTTGCATCACTAAGTGTTTTTCTTTCTTCCTCAGCTTTGTTTACTACTATGATATCTGCTAGTTCTACTATTCCTCGTTTAATACCTTGCAACTCATCGCCACCACCAGGAGCAACTAACAAGATAAAAAGATCACTTAGTTTTTGAGCATTAGTTTCTGATTGTCCTACACCTACGGTTTCTATCAAAATCGTATCGTAGCCTGCAGCTTCACATAGGATAATTGACTCGATTGTATTTTTGGTTACACCACCCAATGTTCCACTGGTTGGACTTGGTCTTATGAATGCTTCTTCTTTTTTTGATAGCTGTTCCATTCTAGTTTTATCGCCAAGGATACTTCCATGGGAAATATCACTAGTAGGGTCTATAGCAAGAATTGCAGGTTTACGACCTTGTTGGATTAAGTAAAGTCCTAAAGATTCGATAATAGTACTCTTGCCTACACCTGGAGAACCTGAGATTGCAACTCTTAAAGAATTGCCTGCTTTAGGTAAACACCGTTCAATTAGTTCCTTTGCAATCACCTGGTGCTCGTCATTTGTTGATTCGATTAGTGTTAAGGCCTTTGATAGACTATATCTATCGCCGTCAATTATACCATTAAATAATGCTGTTGAATCCTTGTTTTCGATAGTGAATACTGGCCGTTTCCAATTTTAAAGGTACAAATTATGGTCATAAACCGATTGTTGATGAAAGGGTCTGAGTGAAGACGCTAACCTATTTGTCCCAAAACCTTTTTAAGCTATAATGGTTATATTTGCAGCTTATTTGGCGATTCTAATTTAGTCTTTTCAAACCAGAGAATAATGAGTGTAAAACAGATCTATCTAGATAATAACGCGACTACACCGTGCGATCCTAGAGTAGTAGATACAATGGTTCCTTTTTTTTACCAGATGCCTGGTAATGCTGCGAGTAGAAGTCATCCATTTGGTTGGCAAGCAGAAGAGGCGGTAGACTATGCTAGAGAGCAAATAGCTAATCTTATTAGCGCCGATCCTAAAGAAATAATATTCACATCAGGAGCTACGGAAGGAGACAACCTGGCGTTGAAAGGTGTTTTCGAGATGTATAAGAGAAAAGGTAATCACATTATCACCCTAACGACTGAGCATAAAGCAGTCCTCGATTCTTGTAAGAAAATTGAGAAGATGGGTGGGGAGGTTACTTACTTAGAAGTAGAGAGAGATGGTAGAGTAGACCTTAAAAAATTAGAAGCAGCCATTACAGATAAGACCATTCTGATATCTATCATGTTCGCTAATAACGAAACTGGAGTTATTCAGCCGATGAAGGAGATAGGAGAGTTATGCGCAAAGCATGGAATCTTATTTATGAGTGATGCAACTCAAGCAGTTGGGAAAATACCTGTTAATCCAAAAGAGCTCGGTATACACATTATGGCATTCACTGCACATAAAATGTATGGGCCAAAAGGTGTCGGTGCTGTATTCGTAAATAGAAAAAATCCAAGAGTAAAATTAACTGCTCAGCTAGACGGTGGAGGACATGAGAGAGGAATGAGATCTGGTACACTTAATGTTCCTGGTATTGTCGGTTTTGGTAAAGCTTGTGAGATTGCTCAAAACGAAATGGCACAAGACGCAGAACGATTGAGTAAGTTGAGAGATAAGTTAGAGAAAGGATTTATGGAGAGACTTGAGGAGTGTTATATAAATGGTAACACTGATCATCGAATGCCTCATGTAACTAATATTTCATTTAAGCATGTAGAAGGAGAGGGACTGATGATGACCTTTAATCAAAATATTGCAGTGTCATCTGGGTCAGCTTGTACTTCAGCTTCACTAGAGCCATCATATGTATTGATAGCATTAGGTCTTGGTGATGATCTTGCACACTCGTCCATTAGATTCAGTCTTGGAAGATTTACAACAGAAGAAGAGATTGATGCTACTTTAGATCTTGTATCTAAAGGGGTAACGCATATGAGAGATCTTAGCCCGATATGGGAAATGTATAAGGATGGGGTAGATTTAGAGGCTGTTGAATGGTCTGAGCACTAAAAAAAACAGTAAATACCGAATAATGGTATAATTCTCTCGTTTTGATTGAACTTGAAACTTCATTGTATTGTTACTAACTTAGAAGATTAATAAGAACATAAAAATTGATATAAATGGCTTATTCAGAAAAAGTACTAGAGCATTTCAAACATCCAAAAAATGTTGGAACGCTTGATAAAAGCAAGAAAAATGTAGGCACGGGTCTCGTAGGAGCTCCTGAGTGTGGTGACGTAATGAGATTGCAGATAGAAGTAGACGAAGAGTCAAATGTTATCAAAGACGCTAAGTTTAAGACATTTGGTTGTGGATCTGCTATTGCATCTTCTTCTTTAGCCACTGAGTGGTTAAAAGGAAAATCAGTAGACGAAGCACTTCAGATAGACAATATGGATATAGTAGAAGAACTAGCACTGCCACCAGTTAAAATTCACTGTTCAGTATTAGCAGAGGATGCTATCAAAAGTGCGATTAAGGATTACAAAGAAAAGAATGGCGTTGCAGAGACAGCGGAAGTAAAAGCATAAAACAATTTAATGTTATTTGTACACGACTCAGCTAAGACAAAGATATCTGAACTGATGGGGAATCAAGACCTCACGCAGGACTACTTTGTACGCGTATCAGTGACTAGTGGCGGATGTTCAGGCTTAACTTATAATCTTGACTTCGATAATGAGTCTAAAGAAAATGATCAAGTGTTTGAGGATAATGGAGTGAAAGTGGTTACTGACCTAAAGAGCTTCTTATACTTATGTAACACAACTTTAGAGTTTAGCGGAGGATTAAATGGTAAGGGGTTTTACTTTAACAACCCTAATGCAGCAAGGACTTGTGGTTGTGGAGAAAGTTTCGCTGTTTAGATTTAAAATAAAAAAGTAAAAAAGCCTTGGTAGATTGTTCTATCAGGGCTTTTTTATTTTAGAGGATTTAGTTTCTACTTCTTACACTACCACCAGAACTTGATGAAGAATCTGTTTTCCGTGGGTTGCCTTTATAATCTATACTACCACCTGAGCTAGCTCTTCCTTTTAAGCTTTCTGTCACCCATAAATTAATGGAGCCTCCTGAGCTTGCTCTAGCTATTGCACTAGCAGACTCAATATCTGCGCTATAAGAACCTCCAGAGCTAGCATTAACATCTTGTTCTTCTATTGATCCTACTAAATTGATATCTGCCCCAGAACTTACAGAAGCATCTACTATGACACTTGCAACCTCGATTTCTATAGACGATCCACTAGATGCTCTGAGCTCTAAGTCATCGGATCTCACAATATCATATGTAGTGATATCTGCTGAGGCACTACTGCTTATCTTTTGTAATTCTTCTGTATAATGAAGTTTTATATAAGCTTTACCACTTCCTCCGAAAAGACCAAATAGACCTTTATTTTTTAAATTAAATTTTAAAGTAGAGCCTTTCTTTCTTGTTTCTAGCTTATCTATGTCCGCATCCTCAACTTTTATTTCTGCATAATTTTTAGAGTCTGGGATTAGAATGAGTTCTATGTTACCCGATACATTCAAGCCATCAAAACGCTCAAGATCTAAAGTTTTGGATTGGGCCTCAAGACATATGGTTGTAAGAAAGACAAGGTTAAGAGAAAATAGTAAACTTAATATTGATCTCATAATGTTTGATTTTGAATCAAGTTAACCACAGAATATGCTGTTAATCTGGTTTTTTCGATAGATAGTATGGATTAATAGATGAAAACATTTAAGCCTTTGTAAACTTTTGCATTATTTGAATTATCATTTATCTACAAATACTCTACAAATTTTCATATAAGTTTAATTCTTATGTACAATTACTTGTCAATTAGCAAGTTAAGTATGTTTTTTATTCATATAAGTAATTATTTTACTCTTATATTTGAAAGACCAACCTATCAGAACCTAAACAAAAGTCTATGGACTTGCCTGTTTCGGTTCTGAATTTCAGAATGATTTAAATAGATCCTCTATTTACTAAAAGATAGGTGCGCCTATCGCAAAGGGGTTTTATGACGTCATTTATTTCTCGAGCTTCTAGCTTAGCAAAATTAAAAGTTGTTACTCTGGTATGGCTTGTAACGCTGTTGTCATGGCAAAAGGGGTTTGGCCATGGGACACAAGTGGAATATTGTTTTACGAACAGTAATATGGTTCGTATCTATATTGAGCACTGGCATGGACCCGTGACTAACTTTTCTCAATCACAGGTTAATATGACAATCACTGTTGATGGAGTTGCCTCGACCATGAATGTGCCAGCGTCAGGTTTCGTACATAGCACGCCTCAGAATATGTTGCCAGACTGTTCTGCCCCGACAGTGCAGCTAAGTGAGTGTACCAATAGATCTGATATCTATAATAATTGGGCTTATTTTGATTTCCCAGCACCAGAGTGTTACAAAACACTAGTCATAAGAATAAATAGTGTTACAGATCCGAGTTTCGTCTTATTAGAATGTGGAGCTGGCAATGGTGGTCCGATATATCCTGCACAGACTCCTGTATTAACAATAGAAGATGAGTTTCCTCCATATATTGAATGTCCTACTGAGCTTGGAGATATAGAAATAAATTGTGGCGCAGACTTGCCTGATGCTTTAGAAATAAATGTGATTTCAGTTTCTGATGATTGTACGGCCAAAGAAGATTTAGTGTTTTCAGTAAGTGAAATAATTACAGGTAGCAATTGTGCTGGCCCGACTGTAGAAAGAACATATTCATTCACAGATGAATTAGATCAAACAACTACCTGTGTACAGGTCATCAGTACAAAACTAGATGTAGAAAAACCAAAAATAGTCTGTCCAACCAACTTGATCTTGGAATGTGGTAATCCAGCAAATTCAGGATTGATAACTAATTGGTTAGCTGCGGCAACAGCATCTGATGATTGTGGAGATACCAACGTATCTAATAATTATGATCCTGAAGGTTTTGCCTTAGATGAAAATAGTATTTATAATTCTCAGAACATCACAAACTTATCTTCAGCCATTATAAATCCAATTACAGAATCAATAATCCTCAATAGTCTATTCAAGGATGCATTTTATGGAGAGTTTTGTCTGAATTCAGAATCAATAAATGACGAGTATGATAAGGTCATCCCTATTACACTTGAGTATGAAGAAAATATGATCACCGATTTTTCTGATCTACATTTTGTTGATGAAAAATTAAGGATCATTCCTCATTGGGTCGAAGAAAAGGTAGATGGAGAATTTGCTAATATATATCTAAAAATTCCAGAAGTAACACCTGATTCTGAACAATCGATCTCTTATTTTTTTGGTAATGATTTGAAAAACCAATTTGTATTCAGTGATGTATTCAATGATGAAGATCATTTCGATTCTTTCAAGAAAGCTTCAGCACCTGTTCAAAGAGAGGAAATCAAAGAAGAAGTTAGTAGTAGCTCTTTTATTGGACCAATACAACAAGATGCTCAACAATCAAGTGAGATGATGCCTTGTAATTGTGTAGCTAAACAAGGAGATCAAGAGTTTAATATAAATGCAATTCAAAATGCAGAAGATGATCTTTCATTCGCTTCTTATGGAAGTCCCAATGGTGCTTCTATGAATACTGGATTAGAGATGAATGATGCTGTCGTACTTTTTTTATATGAGAATACTCTTACGGGGGAGGTAAGTTTATTTATTCTCATAGATGATGCTGGCGGAGGAAATGGTGGAGCTGGGTCGATTGATTTTTTCTGTTTGCCGCCTACAGCTACTTTAGAGCTATCTGATGATCCAGGAGAGATTACAGGAATATTTCCAACCGTAACAGCTAATTGGCGTTGGGCTGATTGCTGTACAGATGGCGCACTAATAGGTAATGTAGGATGTGATAATACATTTGATTTTTATCCTGCATTCACAAGTGGAATTAATCAGATTAAATGGGCTTCGGGTACATTAGCTAATCCAGTATTTAGCACTTTTAATTCTATTGATGAGCCTGTTAGGATTAGCTGTGGAGATTCGCAGCCATCTTGTTGTCCAAACGAAAATATGGTTGATATTACAAATGTTGATTGCCCTGATGATAATGATGGAGAGATTGATGTAACAGTTGATCCTACATCTGCACCCTACACTTTTGAATGGTCAAATGGAGCGACAACTGAAGACATTTCTGGCTTAACTATTGGGGATTATACTGTAACAATTACTGATGACAATGATTGCGAACAGATTTCAACTTATACTGTAGAAGCTAATAATAGCCCGAGTCTAACTTGTCCAGCAAACATAGACATCGAAATGGCGGAGACCTCAGTAGATATTCAAATAAATGACCTTGGAATTACAGTAGACAATAGTTGTGGTATAGATTACGATCTTACTTGTGATGGATGTGGAACGTATATGTGTGATGATGAAGATCCAGCCATTAGAGTAACATTAACGGATGCTCAAGACAATGTATCATTCTGTACTGTTTTGGTAAGACTTAAAAATGATGAGCCTAAAATCGATTGCCCATCAAGCCTCGTTCTTGAGTGTGGTGATAATTTAAATTCTACTCAAATCGATGATTGGTTAGATACAGCTATAGCTTCAGATCCAGAAGGTGGATCAGTGGATGTGACAACTGATTATGATCCTACAGGATTTGCCTTCAAATCATCTGAAGAATCACAGCGAGTTATCGAAAAAGTATCAGGTAAACAATCTTTTGAAGAGAAACCCAAAGACACTTACTTTTCGATTGCGCAGTATTATATGATGATGGCAGGAGAAAAAGGATCACAAGTTGTGACCTTTACTGCTACAGATGCCTGTGGGAATATGTCCACTTGTACTGCGACAATTACCATTACTGATACTACTCCTCCAGTTATCGACTGCCCTGAAGATATAACTGTAGAATGTGGAGATCCTAATAACGACGCGATCATTACCAATTGGATAGGGACTACAAGTGCAACAGATAATTGCGCTGATGAAATTAAAATTACTAATAACTATACTGCTTTATCCAACAACAAGTGTGGTGGTACTGTGACAGTTACTTTTACAGCTGATGATGGATGTTCTAGTAGTAGAAATACGACATGCACTTCTACAATTACTGTAGATGATACAACTGATCCAGAGTTCATGATGAAACCACAGAATGTGACATTTGAATGTGATGGTAGAGGAAATGCTGGAGATATAACAGCTTGGCTTAGGAGTAATGGTGGCGGTATGGCTGTAGATGATTGTGATGCTACTGTTACTTGGGCTTCAACTGCCGGAGCACAGGTTGTAACATGTGGGAGTAACTTTACTCAAGAGTATACGTTTACAATAACTGACGATTGTGGTAATTCTAAGACTGCTACCGCTACAGTTACTACAGAGGATACAACTCCACCTGTAATTAATTTGGTTTGGGATGAATTAATACAAACTTGTTCTGTAAATAATGAAACAAATCTAGCTACTTACTTAGAAAGAAACAAAGGGTTAGATAGAGTAACTGATGTTTGTTCAGCAGATGCAGATTTAGAATATGACTGGATACAGTTTAACGATATTCCTAGTTGTGGAGGAACCATTGATCGTACATATTTATACACGGCCACAGATGAATGTGGTAATAGTTCTACAGCATATTTCCATTATGCTACTAGGGATGTTTCAGTCCCTACATGGGCAAATGTCCCAGGTCATTTGACCGTAGAATGTGGTGGTCAAGATAATGGAACAATAATAGAAGAATGGTTTGAAGACGTAGAAGGATCAATGTTTGATGCATGTGGAGGGAAAGTTATCATTACCCATAATTGGGATGGTAATTTGTCTGATGTATGCACTTCTAATAATTTAATAACCTGGACAGTAACCGATGATTGTGGGAATACTAGAGATCTATCAAGGTGGCTTTATAGAAGAGATACTGAAAATCCTATTTTTCTGAATTGTCCTGAAGATTTTTCTGTTAATGTTGATGTAGATGTATGTGGGTCTAATGTAGTTTTTTCTACCCCTATTCCTTTCGATAATTGTACCCCTCAAGACGAATTAGTATTAACACAAATTAATGGTCCTGCAAGTGGATCTACTTTTCCCGTCGGAACTACATATGTGAGATTTCAAGTATTAGATGGTTGCAATAAAAGAACATTTTGTGATTTTAATATTACTGTGGTTGATACTGACACTCCTGATATAGATTGTCCATCAAATGTTGAAGCTTGTACAAGAGCAGATTTATGTTATTGGACATCGGATGATTCAGTGTTGCCAAATACTGCTGAAGCATGTACAGGGAATACTATTCAATTTGAGATATCAGGCGCTACAACTTTGTCTAGGAGAAATGGTAATGCAGTAAATAGAAACTTTCAAATCGGAGTAAGTGAAGTCTGTTATTACTATACTGACAGAGCTGGAAATGAAGTGTCTTGTTGTTTTGATGTAATAGTAACAGACTGCGAAGGCCCATCTATAACTTGCCCTGATGATATTACTGGTG
Source organism: uncultured Saprospiraceae bacterium (assembly GCA_937929885.1). Classification (GTDB taxonomy): domain Bacteria; phylum Bacteroidota; class Bacteroidia; order Chitinophagales; family Saprospiraceae; genus CALFUQ01. Next base: position 2,392 of record CALFUQ010000129.1, on the reverse strand, counting down.
AATGCGATGCTGATGATAATACCTCAGCTTTAACCACCTGGTTAGCAAGTGTTAGTGCCACTGATAATTGTGGAGATGTTGATTTATCAAATCTAGTATTTAATACAATTTCAGGATGTGGTGATACTAATACTGAAGTATATCAGTTTACAGCTACCGACAATGCGGGGAACGAAGCAAAATGCTATGCATCTTTTGAAATAGTTGATAACGTTCCACCTATTATAACAGAAGCTGCTACTGATCGTGTTTCTGATTGTGTAAATGCAAATACAGACTTGCTTGATTGGTTAAATAACAATGGTGGTGCTGAAGCAAACGACCTTTGTGGTTCAGTAAGTTGGTCACATGATTTTATTGGAGGTCCAATCACTGGATGTTCAGGTGTAACAACAAGTCGTAACAGTATTCAAACGGGTGGACTTATTGATCATAGTAACTGGACTTTAGGCAGTGGTAGTGATATTGGTTATAATAGAATTGGTCAAGACAACGAAAACAACAGAATAATTGATACCGACCCATTTGGTAATAATGCCATAGTATGGGAGGCTGGCAATGATGCAGCTAGTAATGGTGATGGGGGATGGAATACTTCTACATTCCCAATAGATAATACAAAGCTTTATAGATTTTCTACTTGGGTCAATCGAAAAGAACTGGGTGCTAATGGGCGAGCATATCTTGGAGTTTATGGATATGGTTCAGTCAACGGTGTTAAACGTGTTTCTGATGATGCGACTTTAACGAATCCTTACTTCTGGGTTTCAGCTTCTCCTCCATCAGTATTAAATGAAGATGAATGGGCCCTTGTTGTAGGTCATGTATATCCTCATAATTATACTGGTACAACGGATCATCCTGACTCTGGAATATATACTATCGCCAATGATAAAATCGGCGACACTAATACTGACTTTAAATGGTTACCTGAAACAACATCTGCTTTGCATCGAAACTATCTTTTCTATAGTACAGATACCAATGTGCGTCAGCAATTTATATATCCAAGAGTTGATTGTGTAGACGGTACAGAGCCATCAATAAATGACATACGCGCTGGATATGATGCTTCGAGAGATTTAGATTCTACCATAGTATCATCTATTAGTGTGACTTTTACAGCTACTGATGAGTGTGGAAACACTTCAATTTCACAAGCATTTTTTAATGTTGACGATACAGAAGACCCGATAATAGATTGCCCATCAGATATAACGCTAGAGTGTGGTGATGCACTAAACGATGCCGTTATAGGATTATGGTTGAGTTCTGCGACAGCAACTGATAATTGTACAGAGGTAAATATTACTAATAACTATCTAGATGCATTTGTAGCAGATTGTAGTACTACAGGAACCCATACCGTGACTTTCACTGCTACAGATGAGTGCGAACTTAGCTCTACATGCATAGCAACAATAAATATAGAAGATACAACACCTCCTTTGTTTTTAATGAAGCCACAAGATCTCATCGTAGAATGTGGAGACGGTGCTGCGGATCCATCTGCATGGATAAAAAATATGGGAGGCGCGATGGCAGAAGATCAATGTGACAGCGATTTGACTTGGGATGTAAAAGAAGGAGATAAGACGGCAGGATGCGGAGATTCAGAAAGTATAAGCTATACATTTATAGTTACAGATGATTGTGGTAACTCAGTAAGTGCAACTGCTGAGTATGTTTTTGAAGATACTTCAGAACCAGTGGTAGTCCCACCAAAAGATATTATCGTTGAATGTGGTGATGCTGGAGCAGTTTCGATTGCTGATTGGCAAGCAGGGGCGTCAGCCACTGATAATTGTGGAGATGGATTTAGTTTCGAAGCAATCTTGTTTAATACAATTTCTGGTTGTGGTAATAGTTTTACAGAGGTTTACCAGTTCACAGCTATCGATGCATGTGGTAATGAAGGGACAGCATTAGCTTCCTATACCATAGTTGATACAACAGATCCTATTGTTACTTGCCCAGCTGATTTAACCTTAGAATGTGGCGCAGATAATAATCCTCAGCTAATAGCAGCATGGCTAAATTTGGTTACAGGAATGGATGGATGCGGGGAAGTAACTTTCACCAATAATTATACAGGACTGCTACCTGCTAACTGTGGCGGATCCTTAACAATAACTTTTATAGGAACTGATGCATGCGGAAATCAAATTACCTGCATGGCAGATATCATAATGAATGATTCAGTCCAGCCAGATTTCACAAATTGCCCAACAGATATTACTGTCAATGTCGATGTAGATGTATGCGGAAGTAATCCTATATTCTCTACGCCGAAAGCAATAGATAATTGTAGTGTTACAGTTGCTCAAACGGGTGGCCCATTATCTGGAACAACTTTCCCTGTCGGCTTATCAACTATAGAGTTTACAGCAAC
>CALFUQ010000128.1 GCA_937929885.1 uncultured Saprospiraceae bacterium | reverse complement strand
AGAATTTGAGCTCTCTCCTCTCTTGCTTGAGCGATGAGTGCTTCGTTTTCAGCCTTCATCATTGCCATTTCTTCTTTTGCTTTTTTAGCTTCATCTAATGCACCTTGGATATCTTCCTCTCTTGACTTTAGTGCATCCTTTATTGGTCTAAAAGCACTTCTACCAATTAGCCACCAGAAGAGACAGAAAAATATTGTTGTCCAGAGGATAAGCCCTAAGTCTGGTTTTATCGGATTGAAATCTAGTAATACAATTAAATTCATAATCATAATTTTTAAAAGGCTGATACACCAACAACCAACCGTTGTCGGCGTATCAGTTAATTAGTTTATTTACGCTACAAGGAATGCCATAACGATCGCAATAAGTGCTGCACCCTCTATAAGTGCTGCTGTCAAGATCATGTTTGCTCTAATATCACCAACAGCTTCTGGCTGTCTAGCAATAGCTTCCATGGCTCTAGATCCGATCATACCAATACCGATGCCTGCACCGATAACTGCTAATCCCATTCCTAAGGCGGCAACTGAACCTCCCATAATTATTTGGTTTTATGATTAAAAAAAATAAACTCTATTAATGATGCTCTTCAGCATGATGGTGCTCCTCTACAGCAGCGCCAATATAACTCGCTGTCAAAATTGTAAATACGAATGCTTGTATGAATGCCACCAACAACTCGATAGCCATCATAAATACTGTCAGCAAGCCTGACGCGATGGATGTACCATATCCGCCCAGTACTGATGTTCCGTTTTTACTAAAGACAAAAATCAAACTCACAAAAATCACCATTACCATATGACCTGCAGTTATGTTTGCAAACAATCGCAGCATGAGGGTTAATGGTTTAATGAATACACCTAAAAACTCCACGGGTGTCAAAATAGTCTTGACCCATGCAGGTACTCCAGGCATCCAGAATATATGTTCCCAGTAATGTTTGTTTCCATTTAAGTTAGTCACTAAGAATGCGATAATCGCTAGAACCATAGTAACTGAAAGACTTCCTGTAACATTAGATCCTCCTAAAAAAGGAATCTGACCAAACAAATTCAAGCCTAGAATAAAAAAGAAAATTGTCAGTAAGAATGGTAAGAACTTCTCCCACTTGTGCCCTATAAATGGCTTTGCAACTTCATCTTGTATAAAGACTATGATAGGTTCAAACAACCCTTGAACTCCCGACGGCGCTTTCCCTTCCCTTTCTCTATATCTCTTTGCTATAGTCAAGAACAACCAACTCATCAAGAATACCATGAAAATCATCGAAAGTACATTCTTAGTAATCGAGAAATCTGTAAAAGAAGTTATTCCTCCTCCAAACAGTCCTCCGTCAAGTGTGCTCTTATTATCACATCTTAACTTATTCCCGTTATGACATAAGTAAACTACATCTCTAGCCTTACCGTCTACTTCTTCTTGTTCTACACCTAAAGCGTTATGGCCTATATCAATTAAACCATCAGGAAAATCTCCAACTACTCTTCGAACTATCCCTTCGTACAGTACATAACCATTATAGGCATTTGTACCAGTCATGTGATAATCCGCATTAAACTTTCCAGATGAAAAGAATTCTATTTTTTTAGAACCATGAGTCTTAAGGATACATGGTAAAGGAAATTTCCAAGGACCAACATTGTAAACATTCTGATCACTGATGTGGTGAAACGCTAAAGCTCCAGGATCGAATTCATGATGAGTTACAATTCCACATGCGTTAGGCTCATGATGTGCTCCATGATCTCCAGCATGTGTATGTCCGTCAGTTTGGTGATGATTATCTCCATCAATATGAGCTCCTCCAGCATTGGGAACTTTTAGCGCTGGATCTGCTTCTTGAATGTGATCATGCCCGTCATGATCTGAGTGCTGGTGCCCATCATGCTGCTCATGATCGTGTTGCTGAGCAGAAGCTGTGATCGAAAGGGAAAAAATGAGTAAAAACGAGGTTAGTAAATTCTTCATCTAAAGCCCTTTTAGCAGGTCTTAATTTTGCCACAAAAGTAACTTTAAATAGCCTGATTTAATAGCTATACTTATAGTTTTTTAGATGTAAAAACTGCTAAAACCCGACCGAACTATATTCTTTAGGAAACTTAAAACAAAAATGGCTCAGACTTTAATTTTGCCTGAGCCATTAATACGGTTATTAGTTCTATTTTTTTATTTATCTAGCAAATGATGTTGCTCTCTTTTCCCTTATTACAGTCACTTTGACCTGCCCAGGGTATTGCATTTCCTCTTCGATCTTCTTTGATATCATAAATGATAAATCGTCTACAAATTGATCAGATACCTTCTCACTCTCTACGATAACTCTTAATTCTCTACCCGCTTGGAGCGCATAGGCTTTTTGGACACCTTCATATCCCATTGCTAACTCTTCTAGGTCTCCAATACGCTTAAGGTAACTATCCATTATTTCTCTTCTTGCACCTGGCCTTGCTCCTGATATAGCATCACAAGCTTGTACAATCGGAGATACTATATTGTTCATCTCTATCTCGTCATGGTGAGCTCCTACAGCATTGAGGACAACAGCGTGTTCGCCTGCTTTCTTGCATATCTCCATACCTAGTAATGCGTGTGGTAATTCAGATTCTTCATCCGCTACTTTTCCTATATCATGAAGTAGCCCTGCTCGCTTTGCAACTTTTATTTGTTTGGCACTTAGTCCTAACTCAGCAGCCATCACAGCGCATAGATTAGCGGTTTCGATAGAGTGCTTGAGTAAGTTCTGACCATAAGAAGATCTAAATCTCATCCTTCCTATCATTCTGATAATATCTGGCTTAAAACCATGGATATCTAAATCAATAACAGTACGCTCGCCTATCTCTACTATTTGTTCTTTAAGTTGCTTTCTCGTTTTCTCTACCGTCTCTTCGATCTTGGCTGGATGGATCCTACCGTCTGCAACTAATCGCTTAAGGGATAATCTACAAACTTCCCTTCTAATCGGATCAAAACTCGAAATCACAATTGCTCCTGGCGTATCGTCTACTACTATCTCAGCACCTGTTGCAGCTTCTAACGCTCTAATGTTTCTTCCTTCTCTACCTATTATCTGACCTTTGATATCATCAGACTCTAAATTGAATACTGATACTGTATTCTCAATAGTGTACTCTGCACACATTCTTTGGATGCTTTGGATCACTATCTTCTTCGCTTCTTTATTGGCATTGAGTTTTGCTGTTTGGATAGCTTCCTTCTCGATTGCCATTGCGTCAGTATTGGCTTTAGCTTTTACTGCTTCTAGTAGCTGCTCTTTAGCTTCGCTTTGTGTCATCTGTGCGATTGACTCTAACTGATTTATTATTTTATCATTAGCATTATCCAGTTCCTCCTTCTTCTTACCTACTATTTTGATTTGCTTGTCTAGATTATCTCTAATCGCTTCCACTTCAGATTCACGGTGCTCGATAGATTCTAGTTGTTCTTTAAAAGCAGATTTCTTTTGATTAAGCTCCTTCTCTAGAGACTTAACATTCATCTCACGCTCTTTGAGTTCTACTTTGTGATCAGCTTTCTTACTTTCGAAATCTGACTTTAGCTTAGCGAATTTATCTTTCGCCTCGTTAATCTTTTTCTGCTTGATTTTTTCATTCTTAGCTTCTGCTCCACCTACTATTTTCTCAGCTTTATGGTTAGCATCATCAGTAATCCTCTTAGCGGTAATTCTTGCTTCTTCTAGTTGAAGGTCTGCCTTTTTATTTGCCTCCTCTATCTTACTAGAATTATTCTTCTTTAGGAACGCTGAGACTACAGCAAAAGCCAACACAGCTCCTCCTACAATTCCTCCAATCAATCCAAATATCGTATCCATTAGTATATAATAGTTTAATTAAAAAATTAGCACACCTCGAAAGGTTGCTATATATAAAAAAACCAAATTAGAAATGAAGTGAGTTAGGATAATGCTTTATCTAGCTCTGCTTCTAGTTGAGTGAGTTGTTTGTCTAGTAAGTCATTTTTATTTACCAGATCTTGATTGTTGAGGTCAAATGCATAAGCTATTAAAGTCATCGAAAGCGCATCTATATCATCTATATCCGAATAGTTTTGCTTGAATGTTTGAATCTTGTTGTTTACTTCTTTTTCAACAACAAGAAGAGATGACTTTTCATCTTGATTTGCTTTGACTGGATAAGTCCTGCTTCCAACTTTTATATTGATATTTTCCAGATTCTTATCCATAATTAAGCTTTCAATAATTCTATACAGTCATCTATCTCCACGATATGCTTTTCTATCTCTAGCTTAATATTATCTAGAGCACCCTGACTTTTTGTTTCTAAATGTAAATTATCACTTGATCGCTTGACCTCATTATCTATCTCCCCTCTATTAATTTGGTTGTGGTATTCTTTTAGTTTTACGTTTTCTGCTATTAAAGTTCTGTTTTCTTCTTTAAGAAAATTCATCTTTTGCAAAACTTGCTTCAATTTACTCTCTATATTCTTAATCCGTTCTAAATGGTCTTGCATTTGACTAATATAACTCTAAATCAATAAATGTTATTCTAATACGTCCTATTTCCTTAGATCACTTCCTAATCAGAGCGCCTAATTTCCCTTCAAAATCGTTAATCAATTTATTCATAATCTTATCAACTTCCTTATCCTTCAAGGTTTTTTCCTTGTTTTCGAAGGTAAAACTTACTGCATAGGACTTTTTATCTTCTCCTAACTGTTCTTTGTTCTTATATACATCGAATAGATCTATTCCGCTAATCAACTTCTTATCTACCGATCTGGTTATAGATTCTATCTCAGAAAAGCTAACCCCTTCATCTAAAACTAAAGCGAGGTCTCTACGCATGCTCGGAAACTTACTAGGCATCTGAATCTCTATCTTATGCTTCTTCTGCGATTTGTAAATTGGCTTTAGATTAAATTCTGCATAGAAGACTTGACCTTTGACATCCAAACTTTTTAATAATCCGCTATTCACAGCTCCAAAGCTAACGATACTCTGAGGACCTCGATGATAATGCAGGCCATAGTCAAATCTTGCGTCAGCTAGTTCTCCTGACTGATAGGTCATAATATTAAACCTCCCAAGAATCTCATTTACAATTTGCTTAATCGCATAGTAATCTGAGTCTGCGCTGTTAAGCCAGTTTGGGCTTCCATCTTTGCCTTTTATAATTACCGATAAATGCTCTTGCTCTTTTATCCCTTCTTCTTGTTTTTGGTATGATCTACCTATTTCAAAAAGTTTTAAATCATTCTGCTGTCGATTTTGATTATAAGATGCCGTATCCAATATTGGAATCAACATCTCTGGACGCATAATATCTAAATTGACATTAGAAGTATTGTTGATCTCTACAAAACTGCTTTCCATTCCTGGTAGAGCGGTATTGTATTTTGCCGATTGAGTAATCGACAGATTCATCATTTCATAAAAACCTTTTGAGACTAGCATATCTGCCAATAGGTTTTTAATATAATTTTTGTCTGGATGCCCGCTGTGAACAATTGTCGACTTAAGTGTAGTCGGTGTTGGTACATTATTAAATCCAAATATTCTAAGGATCTCTTCTATCACATCCGCCTCTCTTATAACATCAGCTTTGTCAGTTGGCACCTTTACTGTGAACGCTTCATCATCATTCTCAACTATCTCCATGTTAAGTGCAGAAAGAATATTTTCGAGTTTATCATTTGGAATTTCCGTACCTATTAATGATCTAACCCGAGCGTATTTTACTTTTATTTCTCTCGGTTCTATTTTATTAGGATAAACATCTACTACTTCTGAAGCGATCTCTCCATTCCCTAACTCAGTGATAAGCATCGCTGCTCGCTTAAGTGCGGTAGCTGCAATATTAGGATCAGATCCTTTTTCGAAACAGATAGCTGCATCAGTACGAAGCAAATGGCGCGTACTAGTTTTTCTAATCGTCTTAGCATCCCAATGTGCCGCTTCTAGAAAAATATTTTTTGTATTATCGGAAACTCCGCTATCTATTCCACCGAATACACCAGCTATACACATTCCTTTACCTGTAGCATCGCAGACCATCATGTCTTCCTCGTTCAGCTTTCTATCTTGTTCATCTAGTGATTTAAAGATCGTTCCAGTTGGCAAGTTCTTCACAAGAATGGCTCCACCTTCAATCTTATCAAGATCATAAGCATGCAATGGCTGACCAAACTCATGCATTACAAAATTTGTGATATCGACAACATTACTTATTGGTCTTACTCCGATTGCATTTAATCTCATCTTTAGCCAATCTGGAGATTCCTTCACTTGCACCCCTGCTATTGATACGCCTGTAAATCTTGGGCACCCTTTAGTTTCAACTGTGACTGGAATCGCCATATCATTCTTATCAACTTTAAAAGCTGTAGCATCTGGTAACTTTAATTTACCATCTGAGATGTTATTCGCTTTGAAGTATGCTGCTAGATCTTTAGCCACACCGATATGTGAAGTAGCATCTGACCTATTGGGTGTTAGGCCTATGTCATAGACTATATCATTTTCTATCTCATAGTGGTCTGCTGCTAGCATTCCAGGAACGAGATCTTCTGGTAACACTATTATTCCACCATGATCATTTCCAAGACCTAATTCGTCTTCTGCACATATCATTCCTTGTGACACCTCCCCTCTAATCTTTCCCTTTTTAATTTTCCAAGGCTCTCCTTCTTTATCATATAGTGTGGTTCCTACAGTAGCAACTAATACCTTCTGTCCTGCTGCAACATTAAGAGCACCGCACACAATTTGCAATAGTTCCTCTCCCCCTACATCTACTTTGGTTAATGAGAGTTTATCGGCGTTAGGATGTTTGCCACATTCCTTGACATGCCCTACCACTACTCCATTGAGTCCTCCCTTGATACTCTCTATCTCATCTTCTCCTTCTACCTCAAGGCCTAAATCTGTGAGTATAGTAGAAAGCTCTGCCGATGATAGTGGTATATCAATATATTCTTTGAGCCAGTTAAGAGATATTTTCATAGGAGATACGTACTTATTCTATTGAATAAGCAAAGATAGTTTTTTATTGATTTTAGGTAGAATAGAGATTGGGTTTGTTAATTAGAGATTACTGGAACACTAACAGCTTGTAGTACTTCTTTGTCCTCATTCTCATGATTAGAGATAAAGGCTACAACTTCCATGTTTTCAGCTATCCATGAACCATCTTCCTCTGGCAACGTAACCGAAAAACTTTGATTAATTAAGTCACCTCGTACAAATGAATTGTTAAAAGAGTCGCCATCAAACTCTGTAAGCATCATTCTCAAAACATGATTGTGTTCATAAGCCTCAATCAGCTCTCCTACATTTGCTTGTCGATCTATGATATGACTTTCTGTGAGCATCACACTCAATCTGAACTCACCATTAAGATCAGCTAATGGGATAATTCCTAAGTTTATTTCTAAAGCTCTGCTGTCCAGATCAAAGTCTATGCTCATACTTATCTCTATCTGATGTGGCTCGTTAAGCTCTTGTGCCACATAGGTGCTAAGCAAATCAAATTCAGAAATCGATAGTATTGGTTCGTTTTCAAATTTTTTGCGATTTACAAATGCTGCAGGCTTGCCTTCCCATGGCTTGAGAAAGTTTTCTAGCTCTCTTGCTGCGTCAAACCTAAAATCGAATTTACTCTCACTATAAGGTTGAGTAAGGAAAGATCCGTGAATACCTACTGCAACAACTTGATTAGGAAACTGATCTAATAGGCTTTCAATTTTTGCACTTCCCGTAGGACAGTTAGGGCAACGCACTCCTGTCACTTCCTCCACTAGTACGACACGATCAGAAATAATAGGTTCAAAAGGCGGAATGATTATCTCCTTCTCAGTACAAGCACTGCACAGTATAAACACAACAATAAACTTCACAAATACTCCTCTCATCAGAATGTTGAATTTAAAGTGATCTTAACCCCACTAAAAGCAGGCTCTAATCTGCATATACCACCAGCACAGACTATGCCTTCTACTTGCTTAACATATCGCACTCCTAATCTATGCGTCTTATAATTATAAACAGCTCCCACTGTTGGGTAAAAAATCTTATCACCTCCTTTAGCAGGATCAATGTTATACATACCAGACAACTCAAATAGCCAGTGCGGTGCTAGCCCTACTTCTACCAATCCATAGGCCCAACTACCAAAATCTTGCTCTGTCCTTAGATACTGCAACTCTGTTCTTACAGATCGCTTATTAGTGATCCTATATAAAAAATCAATAAATGGTGTGATGGTTTCCACTAATGGAACTTCAGGTTTTACCTCGAAAACTTCTTGATTATAATTTACAGATTGAACCCCCGCTGTCAACAACCATTTTCTCTTTTGTTTATACTGAAACTGTAAAAAGTACTCTCTATAAAGTAACTCGTCATCAAGAGAAGTGATCCTAGCAAAATTTGCTAGAGCACTTAGTTTTTTATTATATCTATATCTAATCTCAGTCTGGAGCGCTAGCTCACTTAGGTCTTGTGTAGTAGGTGTGTATCTAGAGGTTAGGCGATAGGTGTTCTCTCTTGACATGGGTGGCAAGTACCCCACTAAGCCCATAACACCATTAAGCGTAGGGTCTGATTTAAAATTAAAATTTTGCGTCCGCTTCATTTCTACGGTTACTCCTAATTTTTTATCACCAAAATTTAAAGAAGTATACAAAACACTGCCTGGCTCATTCACAAATTTGCCGAATGTCTGTTTCCCTGTCAACTCAGTCCTTATAGCTGTTGGATCTCTAAATGCTTCAGAACTTTTATAGGCATATTCTACAAAGAAAGTTAGGTCTTGATAATTGAGACTATTGAATACGCTCGCCAGATAGGTATTATACTTAAGTCCGATTCTCTCCTCACCTATATACTGCCTTACGATATTAACTAATCGATCTACGGTCTGTTGACTATGCGTCCGATTAACTAACCCTATCCCTGGGCTAAAACTTATTGGAGTATCTTCTGAACCTGTGGCATAGTATCCTTCTATAGATCCTCCTTTTACCAATCCTTCATTAAGTGAGAATTGATTCTTTTGTTTACCAGCGAAACCACTTACAGTCCAATTTTCACTTAGGTCATAACTTGCTCGAGCCCCCACAAGAGCATTATCGATAAGCAGTGGCCTTTCTTCATACGACCTGAAGATTATACCAGATCCAATCTGGCTATAGATATAACCTAACTCTACAAATAGCTTGTCAAATCTTTTATTGATAAATGCTTTACCTAAACCTTCTGCTGAATATGCGGCAGTCGGAATCAATAGATTAGAATTCCTGAAAAAATCTAATCGTACTCCTGCATTATAACCTTTAAAACTATAGTTGAGGTTAAGCCAGGTATCTACTCCAGTCAAGCCTTCGTCATACTGTGGAATATTAACCGCTCCTATTGCAGCATCCTTTACAAAGAAGTTTACATTAGTCTGTAGAGTCCCTGAGAATGAGCCTCTATCTTGAGCGCTGGCTGCGATAGACAAGCATAACAGAATGTAAGGAAGCCAGGTCTTTAAGAACATAAAGAATAATATGGGATCTAATTGTAACTAATTGCGGTTAAAGATACGTTAATCAGGAGTACAGGCTATTTGTATAGTTTAACTTTGTCACGAATAAAACAAGTAAAAGTGAATATAGGACTGATCTTATTATTTTTTATAAACGGAATATTTGCTCACAATGATGTGATGGTAGGTCAGACCTTACCAGATGTCAATCTCAAGACACTAGACGGCAAGTCGGTGAATATCAAAGAACACGTCAAGCAAAACAAATTTACTGTACTTAGTTTCTGGGCGACATGGTGTGGACCATGTAAAAAGGAATTAGATGTGCTTACTGATTACCACGAAGAATGGCAAGAGGATTTAGGCGTAGAGTTGGTCGCTATTACCGTCGACAATGCAAGAGGGCTATCAAAGGTTAAGCCCATGGTAAATACCAAAGGGTGGGAGTTCACGGTACTATCTGATAGTAAGCAGGAATTACAACGAGGCTTGAATTTTCAAACTATACCTCAGACATTCATAGTGGATAGTGAGGGCAACGTAGTCTACTCACATAGTGGATATAATCCTGGTGACGAAATAGAACTAGAAGATAAGCTCAAAGAATTAGCAAAGTAATGTCTTATCTTTTTGAATCAGAAAGGTTACGATTTCGAGAATTCAATTATGATGATGCTGAGAATTTGTATCAACTCAATCTAGATCCTGAAGTAATAAAATACACTGGTGATCCTCCTTTCGAATCTTTAGAAACGGCTAGGTTGTTTATTTACAACTACAAAGATTATAAGCTTAATGGTTTTGGTCGGTGGGCTGTCGAATTGAAAACAGATGGTCGGTTTATCGGCTGGTCAGGCATTAAGCTTAACGAGCTAGGCAAAAATGATCTTGGTTATCGATTTTTAAAATCTGAATGGGGCCAAGGCTATGCTACTGAAGCTGCAAATGCATGTCTCAAATATGGTTTCGAAAAATTGGCGATGATGGAAATCATTGCACGTGCAGACAAGGAGAACCTTGCTTCTTTAAAAGTTATTGAGAAATTAGGCATGGAGTATTATATGGAGGGAGTTTGCAAGACTATTGACAAGGCTAATTACTATTCAATAGCTAGAGATAGCTATCTAAGCAAACTCACTTAACTCCAACCAACGGTTCTCTTTCTCTTCAATCTCATTCCTGATTTCTCCCAATCTAATAGACATCTCGGTAATTTTTTCTGGAGTAATTGAGGTATCGCTAAATTGAGTTTCTATCTTTTCTTTTTCTTGTTCTAGCTTTTTAATCAGTCCCTCTATTTCATTGAATTCCTTTTTTTCAAAGTAACTCAGTTTTCTCACCTCTGTTTCTTCAGTGACTGTAGTTTTGGGTTTTTCAATTTTTGACGGAGTATTACCTTTTTCTTTTTGTTCAGCCTTTACGGATTCCTTGTATTCTGAGTAAGTACCATTAAAATCTTTGATCTGGCCATTGCCTTTCATCACGAAGATGTGGTCTACCAACTTGTCCATAAAGTACCTATCGTGCGATACTATAAGCAAACATCCTGGAAAAGTCATCAAGTAATCTTCCATCACATTGAGCGTGAGAATATCTAGATCGTTAGTAGGCTCATCCAGAATTAAGAAATTTGGATTCTTAATCAGGACGGTAATTAGATGTAGTCTTCTCTTCTCTCCACCACTTAGCTTAGATACATGGACTTGCTGCTGCTCTCGTGGGAAGAGAAATCTTTCAAGCAATGCTTCAGCGCTCAACTTCATTCCTTTCTTGAGTGGAATATAATCGGCAATATCTCTAATTACATCTATTACTCGCTTGTCTCCTCTGATATCTAGATTTGACTGGGTGTAATGACCAAACACAACTGTTTCACCCAGCACTACTCTACCTGTGTCAGGTTTAATCTCCTGCGTCAGTAGCTGAATCAAAGTAGACTTCCCTACTCCATTTGCTCCAGCAATACCTACTCGCTCTCGCTTCTTAAACTTGTAAGTAAAATTCTGGATAATATTTACATCATCAAATGCCTTAGAGATATCTTTAACCTCTATAATCTTACTCCCTAGCCTACTAGAATCAATCTCTATTGGTGCAAGCTGACTATCTCCTTCTTTGTGAGCAGCTTCTTTAATCGTATCAAACTTATCTACTCTTGATTTTGCTTTAGTGCCTCTCGCTTTAGGTTGTCTTCTTATCCAATCTAGTTCCTTTTTGTAAAGGCGCTTTGTTTTATCAAGGACTGTTTTTTCATTGATGATTCTTGCTGCCTTTTTTTCTAGGTAGTCGGAGTAGTTACCTCTGTAAGTATGTAGCTGTGTCCCATCCAGCTCTACCATCTCATTGCACACTCGCTCTAGAAAATACCTGTCGTGAGTAATCATAAAGAGTGTCAAGTTCTTACTACTCAAGTATTTCTCTAACCACTCTATCATATCGATATCTAGATGGTTAGTCGGCTCATCGAGTATATAAAAATCTGGCTCGTCTATTAGCATCTTAGCTAAGGCTAATCTTTTCTGTTGTCCTCCTGAAAGTGTCGATACTATTTGGGTGAGGTCTTTGATATTTAGCTTTCCGAGTATTTCTTTGACTCTGACTTCTATATCCCATGCTTTAAGATCTTCGAGCTTAGAGGACCATTTTTGGATTTCTTCAGTATCTTCTTTTAAAGTCGCTGATTCGTATGCCTTGATGGCTTGGATGCTTTCGTTATCAGAGTCTAGAGCTGCTTCTAACACTGACATCTGTGGGTCAAATTCTGGCTCTTGTTTAAGATAACCTATCCTAATACCTTTTGCTATTAATATCCTAGCGGAGCTGCCATCTACAGATTCTTCCCCTGCAATCAACCTTAGCAGGCTAGTCTTTCCACTACCATTTCTGGCTATCAATGCAATCTTTTGGCCTTTACCAATTGTCAGATTGATATTCTCAAAGAGGACTTTATCGCCGTAGGACTTAGATATATTTTCTAACGTGAGGTAATTCAACTACTATAATTTGACTGCAAATATAATCGGGAAGTATGAAACTAAAAGAGCCTTCTAATCTTAGCGACTAGAAGGCTCATCTTATATTTTAGGTTCGGCATGACTTTGGGTCAAACCGTGGCTTATTAGTTTAATTCTGTAATCAAATCTTTCATGATTTTCATGGTCTCTTCTAAATATACATCCTTAGAGATTTGCTCCATAAACTCTTCATTCTTTGCAATCTTCACAGAGTCAGCTTGAATGACAGGAATATCAAGACCAAGATTCTTAGAAGCCAATCTATCTAACTTCTTCTTCATAAGATCTGTATACTTATCTGCTTCTTCTTCTCTTGCTTCCATCATAGAAGCATACTTATCGAGATTTAGAGGAAACTCCGAAACGTCTCTTATTGACTTTAGCCTCTTAGCATTCTCATTAATCAACTTAAGCGTTTCATGCTCGTTAACTCTGGCATTACTCTTAGCTTCTATGTTAGATAGATCTGGTAACTGTAACACATTCTGATTATACTCTACAGGACTGATTTCTGACCACTCCATTGGGAAATCGTATTCTTTCTCCCCTACATCAACGAATGAAAATCTATCTGGGAATATGATATCAGGCTCTACTCCTCTTAACTGTGTAGATCCACCATTAATTCTGTAGTATTTCTGCATTGTAAGTTTCACTTGACCTAAAGGCTTAAACTCATCATTACCCCTAATCGCTCTATCAAGATCAAAGAACCTCTGAACTGTACCTTTTCCAAATGTAGAGTTGCTACCTACTATCACTGCTCTATTATAATCTTGCAATGCAGCTGCTAATATCTCAGATGCCGATGCACTGTAAGAGTTAACCATTACGATAAGTGGTCCATCCCAAGTAACACTTGAGTCTTCATCATCATACACATATGGCTTTCTTCCTCTTGGCTTAACTTGAACAATAGGACCTTCCTCAATAAACA
Source organism: uncultured Saprospiraceae bacterium (assembly GCA_937929885.1). Lineage (GTDB taxonomy): Bacteria > Bacteroidota > Bacteroidia > Chitinophagales > Saprospiraceae > CALFUQ01. The sequence continues at coordinate 22,510 of CALFUQ010000128.1, read as the reverse complement.
ATCCACTCATCGTGATAACATCTCTCAACGAACCTCCACCATTATATCGTAAATCCAGAATTACGCCTTCTACATTTTGAGCTTTTAGTTTCTCAAGTTCTTTTCTTACATCTTCGGCACAGCTATTTCCATTTTTGCCTTCAAATTCTGAATAGAAAGATGGTAATCTTATATATCCAACATTCTCCACTCCTTCACCCTGAGTCGCATTATCTTCTAGACCATCATAAAGATCTAGGATCAAGGACTTTGCTTTCGCATCATCTAGATTAACTATGTCTCTAGTAATCTCGACCTCTGCTTCCGATTCATCTTTTTTCAATACTGAAAGTATCACTGTCGTTCCTTTCTTACCCCTGATCATTTGCACTACATCATCTACCCTCATACCAAGTATGTCTACTCCTTCTTCTCCTTTCTGAGTAACCTTAGTGATCATATCACCTACCTCTAAATCTTTACCCTTCCAAGCAGGACCACCAGTTACGATTGATACAACTTTAATATAATCTTTGTCTTGTTGTAATCGTGCTCCGATACCTTCGACCTTGCCACCCATTCTAATGTCAAAGTCTTGCTTCTCTTTTGGGTTATAATAATCCGAGTGAGGATCATTCATATGTGTGAAAGTATTTAAGAACACCTCGAACCTATCAGACCTTCTAAACCTTGCTCTGTTCTCAAAGAAATCACTGAAGATCTCTTTAACCTCTTCTCTAGATTCTTCTATTAGTTCATCTGTTGTTTTGATGATTGGTGCTTTCTTATCGTCTTCAGCTTTTACATCTTCGCTAGTTCCCACTGCAGCAACATCTTTACTCGGATCCATCTTCTCTCTCTGACTCTTAATTTTTGAGTTTACTTTCCCTACAATCTCATACTTAAGATATTTTTTCCACAACTTCCTTAACTCCGTTTCATCTTGTGCATATCCTTTTTTATCCCCATCGAGCTCTATTGTTTCTTCCTTGCTTAAATCAAATTCCTCTTCTATTAAAGACTCATAGAGTGCTTTAGCTCTCGTGTCAGCATTTGCAATAATTCCAACTGAGAGATCAAAAAATTCTAGGGTTCTATTTTTCGCTTGATCATCTAACTCAGTTTGATATATTGTCAATTGATCAACTTCTTCTTGAGTTAAAAATCGTTTGTATGGATCAATTGCATCCAAGTAAAGATCAAATGCTTTAGTGGAAAAATTATCATCCATTTCAGTAGGACTAAAATGAACCTGATCCATCACGCTTAATAAAGCATGCATAATCATGCTCTCTTTTTCTTTAAAATCTATCCTTGGATATAGTGCGCCTAAACAAAGTGTTGCTGCAAGAACAAATAGCGCTATCGAACTCTTAAATTTCATCTACTTCTATTTTGACCAAAAGGTCCTGATTGTATTTTGATTATTCTAAAAATTGAGATTAACTCATCTCCTTTAAAGATAAACGAATTTGAAATAGGTTGTTTCAAATTAATATAGCCAGATTGACATATTTAACCTTAGTATAACGTATAAATGACTTTCTGTAATATATTGTTCTTGCTGAAGTTCACTTTTTGCTGGTTATACTCTGCTACGTAAGCAATCTAGTAAAATATCAAACCAAATAATTACAACCAAATAAACACCTTTTTAGAAACCATCAAAGGCATTTAATGAAAAGATATCTAAGTAATCTTATCAAAAACCAATGCGGTAAGTAAAGTTGGGTAATATTGGCAGTGCTCCTTTACTTTCTCGCCCATTGAGTTCAGGAGAGACGCTATCGTTTATTAGATAAGAAAAGTAGTTGTTCTTCTGATTATAAACATTCTGGACCCCAACAGAGAGTTGGTGATTGAGATTACGTCCTTGATAAGACCAATTGAAGCCAACATCTAATCGATGGTAGGCTTTTTCTGTGTCACCATTTGTACCAGAGACTTGAGACAAATCATTAGCAAATTGATTTTGAATAGCAGAGTATAGAAACTCACTTTCGTATAAAGTTTGTCTCAGACCTGATCTATAATTCCAGTTGGAGTATAACCACCATTGGTTTTTAAGCCTAAATAGAAAGTTGGCACTTAAAGTGTGTTTAAGGTTAAATTCAAAAGGGAATTTCTCACCACCGTTGATTTTGTCAAATTGTCTTTGGGAGTCTGCAAAAGCATAGTTGATCATGTATTTAAGGTTCTCTCTCGAGTGTGTCAACCCGATCTCCAAACCCATAGCTCGACCTGATCCAATGGCTGACTGTTCCTCCCATTGCTGAGTTGTAATTTCTAGTAAGGATGGAAGTAACACCTCAGGGTTGCCTTCTGAATCCACAAAGTTATATTGGAGTAAATTTTCTTGTTCTTTTAGATAAGCATTGATTTGAATATGGGTTCCTTTGTTAGTGTAGCTGATACCTAGATCAGCTTGATAACTTTGTTGAGGAATAGCTTTCTCTGTAGCAGGCACCCATAGATCATTAGGAAAGCCGATACTGCTTGTACTCACAACATGCAGCGGCTGGTACATCTTATCGAAAGCAAATTGAATAGAAAATTGCTCATTTAATTTTTTGATGTATTTGAGGTTAGCTTGCCAGAGGACAAAGTTGGCTTCGTCTCCAAAATTCAAATCTTCCGACCGATATGAACTGATGTTTGCCCCCAGGTTAAGTGACGAATTCCCACCTATCCTTACAGCATCATTAAATGAGACTCCATATTCCGTTGACTTATAGTAATTATCTAATTCACCTCCAAAAAAGTCATCAAAAAATTCTTCGTCATATCCTTCTATTTCCCCATACTCAATATTGAAAATACCTGGACTATAAGATCTTTCATTAGCATTTAATCCAATCGTGATATGATGGTCGTCATTTGGATATATTTCAAAAAGATGCTTTATGCTTTTGTCTGATATGCTTGATAGGAAATTAGAAACTTGATAGGTCTGATTAAACTCTTCTATGTCATAGATCTCATCCGTGTTATCGTAATAAGCATAGCTATTAAAATTAAACTTAGAGTAGGCTATAGTTGTAGTAGTGAATAATTTACTATTGAATATTTTATTAAACTTTAATGACACTAACTCATTACCCCAGTTATATTCCGAATCATAAAAGTAGGAGTCGTATCCCGTTTCAAAACCTTGTTCATCTATATAAAACTCAGTATCATCAGAGTCATCTTGATAATAGTCACTCCCTTTATATACACTTAAAGTAAGCTTACTTGATAAATTGGGTTTGTATTGGATCTTACCATATATATCATAAAAGTTGAACGTAGTTTTACCGACTATTAACTCTTCATTTTTTTTATCCCTTGTAATCGATTCTATAAATGGGTCAATATGAGTTCTCCTTCCCCCAAGCACTAAGCTCAGCTTGTCTTTGACGATAGGACCATTTAGCATAATACCTGAAGCCAATGTGCTGAATGAAACATTTCCTTTCCATTCCTTCATATTACCATCTATCATTCTTATATCAAGAATAGATGATGTCCTACCAGCTTCACTTCCTGCAAATCCAGACTTTTTAAACTCAGCCACTTGTATCATGTTAGTATTAAAAACGGAGTGTAACCCTAGAGAGTGAGATGGATTGAATAGTGTGGCTCCATCCAGTAAAAATAGATTCTGATCTACCAACCCTCCCCTCACATGAAGCCCTCCAATCCCGTCAGGTCCAGTTGCTACTCCAGCTTGGGTATATAAATACTGCATAATATCAGGTTCTCCACCACTAGCTACCAAAGCGTTAATCTCAGCCTTCAAGATGTCTTGTCCCCTTAGCATATTTATAGGTGCATCTCTTAGGGTGTTAGAACTAATGACAACCGTTTCTACAGATTCGTTGGGAGAAAGCAAAAGAATGATTGGTTCCTTAATATTATTACTCATGTTTGAAAAAGAATATTCTTTATCTTCATAACCGATGTAACTACTTCTAAGCTGTGATGTTTCTGCAGGTACTTTCATGGAGAAAAACCCTTCTTCGTTTGTCCATCCACCTCTACCATATTTATTTTCTAATATATGGGCTCCTATTAGTTTTTCTTTAGTTAGACTATCAATTACATAGCCATGAATCTCTAGATATTTTAAAATCTGGATCCCAGTGCTAGTGACTTTGTATTCTACGTCCTGATCTCGCAATATGTAACTTAGGGCAGCCTTAAGTGAGAGGTTATCTTTTTTGAGACTGATGGATTGCCCATCAAAGTAAGTCTCATTAAAAACTATGTCTTGTTTAAAATGGAGGGCAACGTCTATCAGCAGGTCTGAGATTAGTTGATCTTCAACATCTAAATCGATACTGGATTGACCTTGAACAACTAAGGTAGATAAAAAGAGTAAGAGTGTGTAAAAGACTCTATTTGCAAGTACCATTTTTTATAGCAAAAGTTTTGTCATCGATTTGTTCCACTTGGGCATCCAATGATAAGAATACTTTTGATAAAACTTTGTCAATCGCTATTTGATTAGACACTACCGAGACTTTACAATCTGAGATATTAGGATTACTAAGCTGAATATCTACATCATACATCAGCATAAGTTGTGATACTATAGATTGGATAGAAGTATTTTTAAACACGACATTTTGTTTTTGCCAGTAGGATATATTATCAATAGGTTCTCTTTGCTTAGTTACACGATCATCTCCAAAGGTATGCTTGCCTATTTCATCTTTGATTAAGATGATCTCATTTTGTCCATCTGAATCATTTAATTTGACTTTGCCAGTAGTTACTCCTACGACACAATTATTGTCATTTACTTTGACATTAAAAGAAGTCCCAATAACAGTAACTGTGCTCTCCCCTCCTTTGATTTTAAATGTGTGAGTTTTACTCGGCTCCACATCGAAAAACGCTTCACCAATTAGCTCTACGTTTCTATTACTTTTAGAAAAATCTTTAGAGACTGTTAACTGACTGTTCTTATTAAGGATAACTTCAGACCCATCAGCCAAATCTATGGTAAGTACTTTATCATTGCTCGCATAGATAGTAGCACTGTTATCTTCAATAGTAGTGTAAAAATATCTAGCTGTAAGAAGTGCTAAAAATGAAGCTGCTATTACTAATCGCCTAGTCATCGAGCTTCTAGGGCTTTTTGATATCGGCACTACCTTAGGTTCCGCCTTCGCAGACAAATCAGAAACTGTAGCACTACCTTGCTCCATCTTCTGAGTAACCTTTTGGAGATCTTGCTCGACGTCTATCTCATCGAGTAATATACTATTGTCTTGACTAAACAACCAGCTATCCTCTATCTCCGCTCTAAGGATAGCATTATCATTGGATAAACTTGTATGATTATCCAACAGGGTACCCTCATCCAAGGATATTTCGCCTTTTATAGCTTTATAAATTAATGCTATGTATTCTTCTTCATTCATTTTTGGTGTCCTACTTATTTACAAGTATCGCGAGAGTTGTCATTCCCCTATAGTTGATTTATTATTATTCCAATAATACTCAGAAATCCTTTTGATTTTAGTTCTAGTCGTATGATCTTCAATGCCTTAGTCATTTGATTTTCTATCGTTTTAGTTGATATATCTAGTTCAGCAGCAATCTCTTTATGACTCATTTCTTTTTTCCTACTCAGGATAAAAACTTCTCTACATCGCTCTGGGAGCTCATTGATAACATTATTAACAAAGTCATTTATATCATTGAAAGCTAATTGATCAGCAGTAGAATTATCTCCACTTCTATCTACACTTACTAATTCAGAATTAATAGTTATCCTATCACTTTTACGCTTTCTAGCTAGACAATTATTAATAACTGCTCTACGTAGGAAAAATTTAGCCGATTGATCGATTTTTAAATCAGCTCTTCTCTTCCAAATATCTAGAAATACATCTTGGACCATGTCTCTGGCTCCATCTCTGTCATTGAGATATTTATGAGCTATCACCACTAGATACTTATAGTGGGTCCTAAACAACTCATCAAAAGCCGCCTTATCCCCCTTCTTAAGTTTATCAATTACAGTCGTATCGCTCAATACTATAAATGTGGCAATGCCAAAATGAAAAAATAATAATAATTAATTACTCAAAAATAACAATGAATACGGGGACTTTGGTTCAAATGCTAGCTTAATGGAAATTATTTTTTGGATGGAGATAGGGGAATTGCTTCACGAAGGATACAGGTATGTGAAAGCAAATAATTTTTAAATCATCCTAAATAAAAAATCATGAAACAAATTAAATTTTTCTTGTTATTCACAATTATGACATTCACTTTCTTCTCATGCTCTGAAGATAACTTAGGACTAGAGGATTTGAATCAACCAACTATTGAGGAACATACACATACAAGCATATTTGGAAAAAGAACATGTAGTTCACATGAACACATGCAAGAATTACTTTCTGATCCTGCATATAAAGCAGCAAGAGAGAAAAGAATGGAAAAGTACATGAGATATAAATCTCAAAACGTAAACCAAAGATCAACTTCATGTAACAACCCAACAGTATTACCTATAGCAATACACTATCAAGGAATACCTAATCCTAATGCTAGTTGTTTAATTGCATTAGCACAAAGCCAAATACAGGCTCTGAATAAGGACTTTCGCGGGACTAACTCTGATATCTCTAATTGGTCTGATAATGCTGCAAGCAGTTTTCCTGGTATAAGTAATGGAGAAGCATGTTTATCCTTTCAAATCGCTGACAAGAATCACCCTGCAGGATATGGGCTACAAGATGGAGATTTAGCAGTAACTATTAACAAAACAAATGGTGATTTGGATAATAAATGGTCTGGATACTTAAACATGTATATTCAATTTGGAACTGGAGTCCTAGGATATGCGCCACTAGGTGGAGCTGGTAATGGAGATGGCGTGGTGATAGAAGCAACAGCATTTGGAGTAGGTGGAGGTTGTGGATCAGTATCACCAGCAGCTCCATACAACTTAGGTAGAACAACCACACACGAAGTAGGTCATTACCTAAACTTGGATCACATCTGGGGAGGTGGCTGTGGTCAAGATGATGGAGTGGCAGATACACCAAACTCTGATCAAGAGTATTACGACTGTCCTAATGTCGGTGAAAACTCTTGTGGATCTGTAGATATGCACATGAACTACATGGACTACACTAATGATGCTTGCATGTACATGTTTAGCGCAGGGCAAGCTACTGTTGTAGAAAACTATGTAAGTGCATCACTGAGCTTAATATCAAACAATGCATCCAATGTGATTAGCGGTGCTAATAACGAAAATGATAATGACGACTCTGATAATGATGACAATTCGGATGATGATGACAGCTCAAATGATGATGACAATGACAATTCTGGTAATGATGATGATAACTCTGATGACAATGACAACTCTGACAACTCTGACAACTCTGACGACTCTGACGACGATTCTGATAACACCGCATGCGATAAAGCTTCGGAGCTTGTAGCAAATGTTACTGGAGAAACAACTGCAAGTATTTCATGGACAGGATATAACTCTGCAATTCGATACAAATTAAGATACAAAGAAGTATCTGGGGGTAGATATACAAGAATGAACACAAAAGCAACTAATGCTAGCTTAGAAGGATTAATCGCTGATACAGAATACCAATATCAAGTTAGAGTAAGATGTTCAACAGGATGGACTAACTGGACAGCAACAGAATATTTCACTACAGATGCAAGTAATGATGAAGGAGGAACTACTGCTGGTTGTACAGATCTAAATATCGAAGTTACTACAGATGATTATGGCAATGAGACTTCATGGTACATAGTAGATGAGTATGGTGATGTTGTAGCAGAAGGAGGACCATATGATGATGGATATGCAGGAGATGTTTTTGACCAAGATGTGTGCTTACCTGATGGATGTTACACGCTTACAATCGCAGATGAATATGGAGATGGTTTATGCTGCTCATACGGAGATGGAGGTCTAGTTGTAACTGATAATTCTGGTAGTGTACAATTATCATCAGATGGAAATTTTGGATCTTATGAAGACATTGACTTCTGTATCTCTAATACTGATGTACAAAGTAAAGGAGTAAAGAATGATGCTAAGAAAACATCAGCAAGGCAAGCAGCCAAGTACACTAGAAAATAGTGAGTTAGGTTTTTATTAGGATGGTCGATAAAAATTAGTTGTAAATAATTAATAGACCATATGATTGAGGTCATCCAATAGGGTGGCCTCTTTTTTTATGGTTGAATCTTACTTAAATAAGCAGCGCAAATAAAATTCCATCCAATCTTGTTATTTACCCTTCAGCTCTTGAATCTTATCATCCAATAATAAATTACCACAACCATCAATAAATGCATGAAATTGGGCTCCTAGCTTTACTTCAAACTCAGGCAATAACTCTATCGTGTTTCCAGAATCATAGTTCACCATAAGTGGTGAATTTATTAATTGAGTGGACTCAATTTTACCATCTGTCTCATAATCTGCATCCCCTACTTGCGCACCAAATAGACTGTTCGCTCCAGCATAATTGGGAAGGCAATTAGAAGGTTGTGTTTCGTCAACTCCGTGAATGATCAACTGAACATCATGCAGAATCCCAACATCTTGATCTGCATTATCGGTCACTTGAACTGTCCAATCCCCAAGAGAAGATTCCCCCCAGTTTCTTACTGTCATAAATGTGTGTTGATAGTTAGAAAGTGCTTGCCCTACATTTCTAGTTTCAGCTAGCGTACTTGTCGCACCATTAGGGGCGATTAATACAAACTCTAAGTCACCTGCATAAGTGTGTGTAAACTCAACAACTAATTCTACATGCTCTATTTTAATATCTTTTACTACAGTAATATCTGTAGATACATTTTGCCCTGCTACATTATCTGGAATAGCTTGATTAAGCGTGGTTAATGCCAAAGTATCTGATATGCCAGCGTCAACATTTTGCCAAGTAGCTGCAGCTTGACATAAAGCTGCAGCATCTAAACTTCCAAAACCGTAATTATGATTTACTTCATAACCCGCACCATTTACAGTCCAGTCTGCATTTGCTGCGTCAATTTTAACACCATTCTCTACGAGTAAATGCTGCACATCACGCCATGTTAAATTAGGATTCGCATCTAACATTAAGGCGATGACACCAGAGGCCAAAGGACATGCAGATGAAGTACCTCCAAAGTCATTAGTATAGTTAGTATTATTGTAACCATCCGACCCTGTCAAATCGGTTGTAGTAATCCCTAAACTTCCTCCATCACTCGGCGCAGTAACAAGCATTGATGCACCAGGCTCAGAATACCATGATACTAATCCATCATTTCCGTGAGCACCCACAGCAATAGTATAAATAGAGCTTGCGAACTGATCATAATTTACATTATCATTACTTGCTCTTCCATTGCCTGCAGCCCAAGAGTATATCGTCCCTAATCCACCCCTTCCATTAGTTCCTCCTTCTGCCAATGCATCTTTTACGATCAATGACATATCATGATATACACCACTATCCGCAGGGCCCCAGCTATTACTAGATATGTGATTACCATTTAAACCAAAGGTTAATGCTTCTGCTTCCGTCGATGCTGATACTGGACCCGCTATTAGCCTAATTGCAGAAAGATTAGCATCAGGAGCAGCTCCCGAAACACCAATTGTATTACCCCCTATTGCAGCAGCAACACCCGCGCAAGCCGTGCCATGATTATCACCATTAACACCCCTAGGGTCTTGTTCATTATCATTAAAGTCCCAACTGAGAGAGAGGTCAAAATTGGCATTAAGATCTTCATGCAGATAATCCACTCCATCATCTACAATACATATTTGAACATCTTCTCCTGTGTATCCGAGGGTCCATGCCGCAAATGCCTTAACATCAATGCCACCTGCTCCACCACCTTGACCTGTGTTGTTAAGATGCCATTGGTTTGACAATAAGGGATCATTTAAGTTTTTAAGTACCCTGTTATATTCATAGTCCCTTTCCGACCAAATAATTTTTTCACTTGAGTTAAGTTTACTTTCTATTCTTTGAATTTCTTCAACCTCTAATTTGCCACTTATGGATTGAGATTCAAATGATTGCAAAACATAATAATTTTTAAGCGTTCCAATTTGAAGTTGCTTATAGCTTTGCGCTCCAATACTTTCTACTATATCTATGATTGATTCGCCTGGCTTAAGTTTGACTACCCAGCTATTAGAAGAGCTTAATCTACTTTGTTGTTTAAGAGGAATCTTTGTTATCTGAGATTGCCCATTGGTTACAAAACAAAAAATTAAAAAAGAAGAAAATAAGGCTCTGCCTAAAAGACTATGTAGACGATGATAAGATATAAAGTAGGATTTTATCATTGGATTTGTTCTAACTTTTACGAAAAGAGCTATAGCAAAAATGTCTAAGCTCTTTTGATTTGATTATCTATTTAAATAAAATAGCCCACTATGAATCACAGTGAGCTATTATTATTTTCTTAAGTATCGATTTAAATAAAAGGCGCAATAGTCAAAGCAACTACTGTCATCAACTTAAGCAAGATGTTAAGTGATGGACCTGAAGTATCTTTAAACGGATCACCTACTGTATCACCTACAACCGTTGCTTTGTGAGGCTCAGATCCTTTGTAGTACATCTGTCCTTTTATCTCTACTCCTTCTTCAAACATCTTCTTAGCGTTATCCCATGCACCACCTGCATTAGACTGGAATATCGCCATTAAAACTCCACAAACAGTAACTCCTGCCAATAACCCTCCTAGCATCTCAGCACCTCCAGTGAAACCTATTAATACTGGTGATAATACTGCAATCATCCCTGGTAATATCATTTCTCTAATAGATGCCTTAGTAGATATATCTACACACTTACTATATTCTGCTTTACCGTCTGCTGCATCAAATGTTGCTTTGTCTGCAGTACTCCATTCGCTCATTTCTTTACCATCATTCTTTTTCATCACACCTAATGCTGCTTTTAATTCTGGAATTTCCTTGAACTGTCTTCTTACCTCTTGGATCATATCCATCGCTGCTCTACCAACCGCATTCATAGATAATGCTGAGAATAAGAAAGGAAGCATACCTCCAAGTAACAATCCTGAAAGTACAAGTGGCTTAGATATATCAATAGAGGTGATACCCGCTGTAGTCATAAATGCCGCAAACAATGCCAATGCCGTCAACGCAGCAGATCCGATTGCGAATCCTTTTCCTATCGCTGCAGTTGTGTTACCTACTGCATCTAACTTATCTGTTCTTTGTCTAACTTCTTTAGGTAGATCTGCCATCTCTGCAATCCCTCCTGCATTATCAGATACTGGTCCGTAAGCATCGATTGCCAACTGAATCCCTGTATTAGATAACATACCTACTGCTGCGATCGCAATACCATATAATCCTGCAAAGTGATGTGCTCCGATGATGGCAATACATAAGATGATAATCGGAATACAAGTAGAAATCATCCCAACTCCTAGACCTGCGATTATGTTTGTTGCAGATCCAGTTAATGACTGTTCTACAATACTCATTACTGGCTTAGTACCAGTACCTGTGTAATACTCTGTAATCATGCCTATAAAAAGACCCGCTGCTAATCCTAACAACACCGCCACAAAAACTCCAGTAGGGCCATAAGTCGCTCCACCAACTGTCCATTCTCCTGGTAACATTTGCTGAACAACAAACCAAGTAACTACAAGCATCAATGCAAAAGCAATATACTCTCCAAGGTTTAGTGCTTTCTTAGGGTCACCTCCATCTTTTACTTTCACAAAGAAGGTACCTATGATAGAAGTTATGATTCCTATACATGCCAACACCAATGGCAATAAGATTGCACTCATACCACCGTACTCATCTGACCAGCCTTGTGTATTCATTAATGCAGCACCTAGTACTAGTGTACCAATTATAGATCCTACATATGATTCAAATAAATCGGCTCCCATCCCTGCAACATCTCCTACGTTATCTCCTACGTTATCTGCAATCGTTGCTGGATTAAGTGGATGATCTTCTGGGATTCCTGCTTCTACTTTTCCTACAAGATCGGCTCCTACATCTGCTGCTTTAGTATAGATACCTCCACCTACTCTTGCAAAGAGTGCAATAGAAGATGCACCGAATGAAAATCCAGTTAATACTGTGATTACTTTTTCTACTGGCCATCCCATGCTTGAGTAAGCCCAGAATAAAGAACCTAGTCCTAAAACACCAAGCCCAACAACTCCAAGTCCCATCACTGCTCCTCCTGCAAATGCAACTTCTAATGCTTTACCTAAACTTGTTCTTGCTGCATTGGTAGTTCTAACGTTTGCTTTAGTTGCCACCTTCATACCAATAAATCCTGCAAGTGCAGAACAGATTGCTCCTAGCACAAATGACACACCGACCAAAGGAGAAGTGCCCTCAGACATCCCACTCCAAACCATCAGTGCTGCTACAACGAGAACAAATATGGAAAGTACTTTGTATTCTGCTTTTAAGAATGCCATCGCACCATCAGCGATATCATCTGCTATTCTTGCCATCTTAGGCGTTCCCACTTCTTGCTTAGAAACCCAAGCTGATTTCCAGAAAGTAAATATCAATGCTATTACTCCGAAGAAGGGTATTATGTATATTAAGTTGCTACTCATCTTGTGTATAGTTTTTTCGTAGTTATTAAGAAAGTATAGATATGTAGATTAAAGTGGGCAAAAGTAAGGTTATTCTCGCGATTGACAAACTGAGATCAAAGCAAGCTTATTCCCTTATCCATTGCACTTTATCCTCGATTTTTCCTCTTTGAGAATCAGCGGTTTCCCCCTCCCAGTATCCCATGTAGAATAAGCCTAAGCAGGTTTCACCATCATCTAGGTTCATAATTTCGTTTTTGCCAGTTACTAGGCCAGGTGAAGACCAATAAGCACCTATACCTAAAGCTGTGCAGCTAAGCCACATGTTTTGAACAGCACAAGCAACTGCAGACACTTCTTCCCATTCTGGAATTGAGGATTTAGGGTCTCTTTGCATACAGATGCCTATGATTGCTGCACATTGTAGCGGCTTTTTAATGGTTTTCTTGTGTTTAAATTCTGAATACTTATCTCCTGTGAATTTTTTTAAATACTCATCACCCAAGTAATTACTCAGTTTTTGTAGCCCATTGCCCTTGAAAACCTTAAATCTCCACGGTTCTGTGAGTTTATGCGTAGGGGCCCAGTTAGCGTTTTCTAATATCTGATTGATGGTTTCATCTGATATCTCTTTATTGATGTATTGCTTTGGAAATACTGATCGCCTATTCCTAATCAAAGTATTTAGCTCTTTGATATCCATATTTTATAGTTTATTGAAACATATTTTTAGACTTATCTAAATTTTACCTAATTTTAATTAAGTAACGGAAAACTTATGATAACCCATACAGAAGAAAATTACCTCAAAGCCATCTATAAGATCAGTGAGAAAGATAAGAAAGCTGTAAGCACCAATGCTATATCCGAAAAGATAAATACCTCAGCTGCATCTGTAACTGATATGATCAAAAGATTGGCTACTAAAGAAATGGTCAACTATGAAAAGTATAAGGGGGTAACACTCACAGATAAAGGAAACAAACATGCGACCAATCTAATCCGCAAGCATAGACTGTGGGAAGTATTCCTGGTTGATCAATTAAAATTTAATTGGGAAGAGGTGCATGATATCGCTGAGGAGATGGAGCACATACAATCTCAGGAGCTGGTAGATCGACTGGACAACTATCTAGGCAATCCAAAGTTTGATCCGCATGGTGATCCCATCCCAAATGCGGAAGGTAGATACACCCTAAGAAATCAAATAGCACTTTCAGAATTTTCAGTTGGTGAAGCTGGTACGCTAATCGGAGTTAAGGTGCACGACCGACCATTCCTAGAACATCTTAACAGCCTCAACATAAAGCTAGGATCAGAAATGTCTTTAGTTGAAAAAAACAATTATGATGGTGCAGTAACTATTCTGCTAGATAGTGAAAACCAAAAGATGCTGTCACATAAAGTTTGTTCCAATTTACTACTCAGAAGAAATCATTAAAATGAGTCAAAAATATATTACGTATATAATTTTCGTAGCCACATTATTTTCTAGTTCGTTAATTGCTCAAAAACCAGTTGTGGTTTCTTCCGCGACTATGTTTACCGACATGGTAAAAAATATTGCTGGAGATCTTGTAACTACAGAAACCATAGTACCGATCGGAGGTGATCCACACTTACACACTCCTACTCCACGAGATGCTAAGCTTGTGAAGAGTGCAGATTTATTGATGCTTAATGGTTTAACTTTTGAAGGCTGGATTAATGAGCTCATCGAAAACTCGGGAACAAAAGGAAAGACTATCATGATAACAGAAGGAGTAGATCCGATATCAAGCGATACGTACAAAAACTCTACCGACCCACATGCTTGGATGGATCTCGCAAATGGAAGGATTTACATCAAGAACATTGCTAAAGCCCTCAAAGAACTAGATCCTGCTAACGCCTCTACATATGAAGCGAATTACAAATCTTACGATCAGCAATTAGCCGATTTAGATGCTTATGTAATTGAAAAAATAAAGGAAATTCCAAAAGAAAAAAGGATTCTTATAACCTCTCATGATGCCTTTAAATATTACGGTAAGCGATATGGAATCCGCTTAGAAGCGATACAAGGAATCTCAACAGACTCTGAAATACAAACCTCAGATATCAAGCGCGTGAGTTACACTATTAAAAGGTATGAAGTGCCATCAGTATTCGTAGAAAGCACTATTAATCCCAAACAGCTTAAGCTAATTGCAAGTGATAATGGCGCGATTATCGGCGGCAAGTTGTACGCAGATTCGCTAGGTGATAAAGATAGTCCTGCAGCTACATACCTGGATATGATTAAGTCAAATACTAACACAATTGTAGCTGGACTATCTGCTGGCGCTACTGATAAGTCTGAAGAAGTAGGAATAGAAAACAAGGGCGGGAAGTCTAATCTTATCTTATACGGAATTATGGGACTATTACTTCTAGGAGGAATGTTATTCTTGATTAAAAAGCTAAGCTAATTGGCAGGAGAAAAAACTATATCAGTATCAGGACTTTCTGTTTCTTATGAACGTAAACGTGTTCTTTACAATATCTATCTAGAGTTAGAAGCTGGTAATATCTATGGAGTAGTCGGTCCGAACGGTGCTGGCAAATCCACTCTTTTTAAATCTATCCTCGAGTTAATCGATACTAGCTCTGGAGAGATAGAAGTATTCGGCAAGGATGTCAATGAAGTTAGAAAACGACTGGCCTATGTCCCACAAAAAGATGAAGTAGATTGGAACTTCCCAGCTACAGTCAGAGACATCGTGTTAATGGGGAGGTACCCTCACAAAAAAATACTTCAGAGATTAAACAAAGAAGATAATGATATTGCCATGCAGGCAATGGAAGATATTGGCATTAGTGATTTGGCCAACAGACAAATCGGAGAATTATCTGGAGGGCAACAGCAGCGTGTTTTTATCGCTAGAGCTTTATGCCAGCAGGCAGATATTTTTTTCTTGGATGAGCCATTCGTAGGAGTCGATATTACTACTGAAGAAAAAATAATACAGATCCTCAAAGATCTTGCGAGCCAGAATAAAACTTTATTAGTTGTTCATCATGATCTCTCCTCTGTTGATGAGTATTTTAACAAAGTGATCTTGCTTAATCAACGACTTATTGCTTATGGTGATACAGAAACAACTTTCACTAAAGAGAACATCGCCAAAGCTTATGGACCACAGTTGACCATACTGCATAAGACTGGGCTTTTTGAGTAGCTATTCTTCATTATCCTTTCAAGAGAAATTGCTTAAAAATATGTACGTTTGCATTGTTTAGACCAAATCTAAATAATGTTATTGACCGATCTCAAGAAAGACCAGAAAGCCTTTATCACAGATATAAAGAATGAATTCAATTTTATAAAGAGATTGACATCGCTAGGTATCGGTATCAATCATCAGATCGAGCTAAAATTTAAAGCGCCACTCAATGGCCCTTACTACATCTGCACCAATAATAGGCAAGTAATAATGAGGAAGTCTGACACTACACTTATAGAAGTAGCCCCAATTAATTAAATCCAGAATTGAACACTTCATTCAAAATAGCATTAATCGGTAACCCTAATTCTGGAAAGACATCCATATTTAACGGGATCACTGGACTTAATCAAAAGGTCGGAAACTATCCAGGGATTACCGTCTCTAAAAAATCAGGTAAGCTCCTTAGAAATAATGACGTAGAGGTTATAGATATACCTGGTTTGTATGATCTATATCCTAACTCGTATGACGAAGCTGTCGTTGTAGAAGAATTGTTGCATCAAAAAGATGACCTTTCAGGTGTTGTGTTTATCGCTGATGCTACTCAGTTAGACAAATCACTTTTACTCTTTTCTCAAGTTGTAGATTTAGGTTTCCCCGTTTTGTTTGTTATCAATATGATTGACAAAGCTGAAGCAAATGAAGTGAAAATTGACCTGGAGAAATTAAAGAGTCTAACAGGAGCTAAGTTTATAACCACCAATGCAAAGTCTAAAGAATCACTTGCAGACCTAACGGAGCAAATAAGAGAAAGTAATTTTACGCACCCTCACTCCTATCTTCGTAGCTACTATGACAAATTAGCAGCACCAGAGGATCATGGCAACGGATATAATAACTGGATCAAGGAAGTATACGATGCCTACAAACTCAACTTAGGTAACAGTAATGGTCATAGCGAGTTTCACTCGTCAAGTATGATCATTGATTTAAAAAATAGACGACGATTTCTTAATAGTATCACAGAACAGGTAATGCAAAAGCCTGTTAACTTAAATTTAAACGAGCGTACTAAGTGGCTTGACAATATAATCCTGCACCCCATCTTAGGAGGATTGATTTTCGTTTTTATTCTTTTCCTAATTTTCCAAGCTATCTATGCTTGGTCGGCATGGCCAATGGATTTATTAGATGCTTCGTTTGCTTTCATGAGCGAGCAGGCAGTGAATATTTTTGGGGAAGGGATATTAGGCAGATTAGTATCTGAGGGGATCATACCTGGACTTGGTGGAGTTTTGATTTTCATTCCGCAGATTGCTCTGCTGTTTATTTTTATTGCTTTTTTAGAGGGGACTGGATATATGTCTCGGGTTGTTTTCTTGACCGATCGGATTATGCAGAAGTTTGGGCTTAATGGACGGAGTGTAGTTCCGCTAATTTCTGGGGTAGCTTGTTCGATCCCTGGGATTATGGCAGCTAGGACTATTGATAATGCAAAAGAAAGATTGATTACTATTTTGGTTACACCATTCATGACTTGTAGTGCTAGGTTGCCTGTCTATGTGATATTCATTGCAATTGCAATTCCAGATAAAGAGGTTTTGGGTTTTATGAATCTTAAAGGTGTTACACTATTCGGTCTTTATGCACTAGGAACACTAGCGGCATTATTTGGATCGCTAGCATTGAGCAAAATATTTAAGAGTGAAGGAAGTAAATCACTACTCATGGAAATACCTGATTACTCTTTACCTAAGTTCAGAGAGATCTTTGTAATGACTTATGAGAAGGTGAAGACCTTTGTAGTTGAGGCAGGTAAAGTAATATTTTTTATTTCTATCATTTTGTGGTTCTTAGCTTCATTTGGGCCAGGTAATTATCAAGATAAAATAGATCAATTCAGATCCGAGAAAGTTAGTGCTGGTGTAGTAGATGAAGGAGTATTAGAAGATGAAATCAACGCTTTTAAGCTACAAGAATCTTACGCTGGAAAGATTGGAAAAGTAATGGAGCCTGTTGTCAGACCATTGGGTTATGATTGGAAAATCAGTATTGCTTTGCTTAGTTCATTTGCTGCTCGGGAAGTGTTTGTAGGAACTTTAGCAACCATCTACAGTGTCAATGCAGATTTCAGTGAACAGACATTAATAGGTAAGCTTAAAGCAGAGAAGAATCCACATACGCTCAAGCCACAGTTTAATGTAGCTACCTCTATGTCTTTACTGATCTTTTATGTCTTTGCGATGCAGTGTATGAGTACATTGGCAATTGTGAAGCGAGAAACTGGCACTTGGAAATGGCCGATCTTGCAGTTTGTGGTTATGACGGCGATTGCTTATGTGGCTGCATTTGGTACTTATCAGTTTTTTAGTTAAAAAGGACAGACTAACTAACCTCTCTACCCTTCCACTTATAAGTCCCTCCAAATAATCCTGCAACCCCACTATAGCAGATGTAAAAAAGATGCATCACATTTGCAGGAAAGAATGACTTCATCAAAGACTTAGTACCAAAGTACCCAGTGATGTTAGCAAGAAATAAATAGTCTAAAATCATTTTTATAAACAGCTGGAAAATTCCGATAAAAAGGAATAATGAGCTAAACCATGAGAATATAAATACATTCAACACGATAGTAATACAAAGTAAAAATACGGAGACTAAGACTGAGAGCAGTGCACGATCGGTATAGTGTGTAGTTTTTGTTGCCCAGCGCTTTCTCTGTTGTAAAAAGCTTAATAGGTCTGGTTCCGCCGCAGTATAAACTTCAGAAGCTTTTGCCTTAACAAAGTGGACATCATCAGGGTAAAGCTCAGAAATCTTGTGCACCAAAAACATATCATCACCAGAAGCTAAATGCTCATTTCCTCTATACCCGTTTACTTCATCGAATATTTCTTTAGAGTACAGCATGTTTGCACCATTAGCCATAAACTGCTTTTCTGATTGTATACCAGCTGCGGTTATTACCATTAAGCCATTTAAATCCAGTGCTTGAAATTTTTGGAATATTCCTTTTGGGTTTTCAAATGCAATTGGGCCAGTGACTAACTTAGCTTGCACACCTTCAAAATAAGAAACCATCGTACTCAACCAATCCTTATCATAAGTACAATCAGCATCAGTGGTTAAGATTAGCTCTCCCTTAGATTCTCGAATACCTAATTTTAGTGCTTGCTTTTTACCTTGCCTTCCCTCTTCCTGTTTTAATATTTTAAGATTGGGAATATTCAATGCGGATGCAATTTTGTAGGTCTCATCTTCTGAGTGATCATCAATTAAAATTATCTCGTATTGATTTTTCGGATAGTCGTTATCTGTGATAGTATTAAGGCAGGCAGCTATATCTTTTGCCTCATTTCTAGCAGCGATAACAATGGATAAGAATCGGGAAGGTAAAAAATGGTTGGGAGTTTGCCAATCTTCAATCTTATTCCAACTAGTGATATAACCCGACAGCAGGTATACGTAAACGATTGCAAGGACGATACAAGAGATGTAGTAAAATATCACAGTTAATTTCCTTTGAGAAAAGGATAGAAATTATTCGTTGAAAAGATCGTCGTAATTGTTGTTAGGCTTTGTAGTAGGTGTTCTTGTCTGGACCACTTCTTCGACATCCTTTAAGTCTAAGACTTCATCATCTTCCAGCTCTTCGTATTCAGCAAACTCACCTTCCTTTTCTGTCTCCATCTGGCCTTTGATCTTACCTACCTTTCTGAGCAACATGGCTTTCCCAAAAAGAAAAGCTGAAACCAATGGAAAGAAGAAAAAAGTTCCTGCTAGTTGAGCAACGCCCATTAAGGTGTCATTTTTTAATCTATTACCCATGCCTTTCACATAGTCAAACACCACACTCCTGTCAAGCACCAATGTGATAATTAACAAAACTGGAGCTAGCCAAGCAAGCAAGGCAAAAACGCTTTTAAACACGAACCAAAGCGCCATAACAGCAACAACAAGCATTACTACTCCAATGACTAAATTGAATGATCCTCCTTGTTGTCTTCTTTGTGTCATGCTGTCTTATTTCTGATGTAGACTATTTATATAACTAAGATAACCAAAGTATAGTTTGTAAAGCAATGTGAAAATATAGAAGAGTAATGATTGAGCTTTAAATTTATGCTACTTCCTGCTCTTCGGACGAGAATTGCATTTCATAGAGTTCTCGATATTTACCATTTTCGTTTTTGAGCAATTCTACGTGAGATCCGATCTCTAGTTTTTCTCCATGTTCCATTACCATAATTTTATGTGCATGTTTTATGGTAGATAGTCTATGTGCTATAATTATAGATGTACGTTTTTCGATAAGCTTCTCTATCGCGTATTGAATAATAGATTCAGTCTCCGTATCGATCGAGGAAGTTGCCTCATCTAAAATTAAAATGTCAGGATCGTACAACAAAGCTCTTACAAAAGATATAAGCTGTCTCTGCCCCATCGATAAATTTGCTCCCCGCTCCATAACTACAAAGTCATAACCCTCTGGTAATTTTTCAAAGAATGCATGAGCACCAATAATCTTAGATGCTTCAATAACTTGAGCTTTTGTATAGCTATCATCTTTTAGCGTGATATTTTCCATCACACTTCCCGTGAATAAGAAAACGTCTTGTAACACCATTGACATTCTAGACCTTAATCCTTCTAACTTGTACTTCGATAGATTTTCGTCATCAAGCAGAATCTGTCCACTCTCTATATCATAAAATCTATTCAAGATATTGATAATTGTAGATTTACCAGATCCTGTACTGCCCACTATAGCTAAAGTCTCCCCAGGCTCTACAGAAAAATTTAAATTTTTAATAACTCTATTCTCACCATCGTAAGAAAAGGTGACATCTTTAAATTCTATTTTGCCAGTAAGTTTTGCTGGCTGGAGGTAACCGTTATCAGGTATAATCTCTTTGTTATCCAATACATTAAAAACTCTCTCAGCTGCAACCAATCCCATCTGGAGTGTATTAAATTTATCAGCAAGCATACGCACTGGTCTAAACATCATACTGATATAGATCGGGAAAGCAATCAATGCTCCTAAAGTTACTTGGTCATTAAGAAACCATTTAGATCCGATCCAGACCATCAGAGCAAGAGTGAAATAGTTTATAATTTCTACAACTGGGAAAAACGTAGCGTAGTAAAATATTGAATCTAAGTTAGCTTGTGTATACTTCCTATTGATGGATTTAAATTTTTCCATCTCGTTTTTTTCTGCATTAAATATTTGAACGATCCGCATACCAGTGATTCGCTCTTGCAAAAAAGCATTCATGGTAGATACCTGAGTCCGCACAATCTGAAAAGCCGCTTTTACTTTTTCTTTGAAGATATAAGTCGCTACCATTAGCAAAGGTAAAGTAGTCAAGCTAAGCAATGTGAGCCTCCAACTAGTGAATGCCATAATGCCAATCACAGAAAAAATCGTGAGTACATCTGCAACCATAGTTACAAGACCATTTGTAAAACTAGTATTGATAGCTTCTATATCATTAGTTGTCCTAGTAGTAAGCTTGCCGATAGGTGTCTGATCAAAATATCTTAGACGCAGATTAGTTATGTGTCTGAATACTTTAACTCTCAGATCTTTAATTACTAGCTGACCAATTAAAGCAGTGCGGTAGATAAATAGATATCTGATAAACACAGTTAGCAAGATCACAATAATAAATATCATTGCGATCTTGAGTAAACCATCAAGATCTCCTGTCACCTTCTCATACTCAAATCCTGCAAGGTTCCCCTCGATTTTTTCAAGCTCGCTTGCGTTAAAACCTTTTATTGTTAATAAGCCATTTTCATCATTGGATGTAAATTCTAAATTAGACATCACTAGCTTACCAAAAGTAGTAGCCTGATTAAATCCTTCTTGCTGTGGATCTAGCTTAATAACAGTATTACTGATGTAATCATTAACCATTACATTAACTAGATAAGGACGGATCGGAGATATAACCGCAACAATTACCGACAATGTAATCGCAGTAATGAAAACCGCTTTATGGGGTTTTGCTAAGGCAATTATCCTAACAAACGTATCATAATCAAACTTCTTTTTCTGATTCTCCATGCTGTGCGCTAACTATGTGCAAGGTACGATGTTTTAAACCATTTATGTTTGAAGGTGTCCTTTGAGATTTCAAAATTATTTTTTCAATATCGTGGCGAAAAAAGCAGATATATCTATAGCTATGACGAGTTTTTTCAACGAAGCAGTTGGCAAATTAAATTGATGTTAAAAGAGACATTCTTAAACATACATGGCTTCATATAATCCCTTCATCAGCAAAACTATAATAACCTTGCTCAGAAATTATCAAATGATCTAACACATTGATCTCTAAAGATTCACCTGCAGACTTGAGCTTATTGGTGATGGCAATGTCAGCTTTGCTTGGCTTTAGATTCCCTGATGGGTGATTATGACTTAGGATGATTCCGCTTGCCAAAAACTGTAGAGCGCTTTTAAAAATAACTTTAGGATCTACAACAGTACCTGCTACTCCTCCGCTACTTATTTGCTTAAGTTCTATGATCTCATTTTGTCGATTGAGCATAAGCACCCAAAACTCCTCGGTATTGAGATCTTGAAGCTTTGGGAGTAACGCTTGATAAGCATCGTTACTAGAAGTGATTTTGGATTTTATAGTTTTATCTGTACCATTCCTTCTGCGACCTAGCTCTAATGCAGCTACTATTGATATAGCTTTAGCTTCGCCGATTCCTTTAAA
>CALFUQ010000127.1 GCA_937929885.1 uncultured Saprospiraceae bacterium | reverse complement strand
TAATTCTACTGAAGGTCACGCCGCAAACCGCTAAAATCTGACCACTACTCTAATGATACTTATAAAAATATATAAGTTTTTATAATTTACAATTGTAATAAGTAATACATGAGATTAGCATAAAGGATACTTTAAGAACATTCTAACACCCCAATTAGTTTTTTGAATACGGGCCCTGCTTATTAAGCTAAATAAGACGGGCCCGTACTAATTTCATAGATTTCCAACTTAGACTTATTAAGTCCTAACTAAACCTAGACGTTGCTAATAAAAAACTGGAAACCCTTTGCATAAAACGTCGATCTCAAAGAATCTTTAGTTCATGAAAAAGGAAAATAAAATGAACATAAACTAACTATAAATGAAAAGACGCTGTCAAATAATATGCCCTACCCTCCGAAGGAATGATACCTGGCCCTGGGTACCCTGTTGCTCTACGAGTAAAATAATTACGATCAAGCAAATTATTGACCCCTCCAGATAACTTCAGTTTAGACCATTCATAGGATAAGGTGAGATCCATTATCTGGTAGGCTGGGATCTTTCCTACAATACCTGATCGCTTATCACCTTCAGGAGCTCGACTAGAGTTTTGCACATCGGTGAATTGCTCTGATAGATAGGTCAACTGTAACGATGACTTTAGCTTACCGTACCCACCAGATATTCCTGTTTTCAAATTATATATTGGAATAAACTCTACCTTATTACCAACTACATTATTCTCTTCAGAGCTTAGGTATTCTGAGTGAGTAAAAGCTGCATTCATAAAATAACTTAAACTATAGTTACGCTCTCCTGGCGTGATCAATCTTGATATATTAAAATTAAATAAGGATTCTAATCCAGCAATCATTGCTCTACCGATATTCTTTCTTACTCGGTTTGCTCTATTGTCAAGAATGATACCTATCCTATCATCGTACAAGACACTGTAAGCTGTCAGATCATATGATATTATTTTGTTTAATCGTCCTTTGATACCAACATCTACTGTGACACCTCGCTCATCACTGATATCAGGATCGACAATAAAACTTGGACTCACCACTCTAATATCACTGAATGTAACTGACCGATAATTTTGAGAAAGATTGGCAACCAAATTAACAGCTTGACTTTTCTTGTAATTGAGTCCGAGACCAAACAAGGCAAATGTCCTTGGCAGATCTTGTACCTCTTCCAAACTATTATTTGCAATGGCATTACCAGCGTTATCAAAAACTACTTGATTATAGACCCCATCTGATTGTGTCCTGATTCGCTCTACTCTAAATCCAGGGATAATGGATAATTTATCATTGAGGTAAAATATATTCTCTGAGAACAATGACAGGTTGAGATTAGGAAATCGAAAATCAGATTGACTGGCATAATCAGGAAACTGATTACTCATAATATTGAAGTCAGCATCAATTCCTGATGAACCAGGGCCTTGCTGTGATGTATTATTAGACTTATAATATTTAGTGCCTAGAAGAAATACAGCTTGCTTCTTCCCTATTTCATAGTTGTGTATCAATTTAACTTCGCCACCAAAATTTCTAAAACTACCTAAGATTAGATCGCGTGGATCTATAAAGTCTCCAGATACATTTTGCTCATCAAGAGCCGTAATTGGATTTTGGTTAAGGTCTATCGGATCACCACGATAACCTAGCGAATAACGATAAGCATCTAATGAAAAGAGATTAACTGATAATTTTGTGTCAGGACTAAAACTATGATCTAAAGTAAGATTGAACAGATTCCAATTTACTTTAAACCAATTTCGAGATCTAGTACTTAATCGTGGGTTAATTTCAAACTGCTCGTCTGTCAATCCACCAGCTTGCTTTGCTAGATAATTGAAGTGCGTGTACTCAACCCCAACTTTGGTATCCTCACCTAAATCTTTATCGATTCCGACGAAAAAAGTATGAGAATCGTATGCTGAGTTATCGCGATACCCATCCCCTCTTTTGTAATTATAAAAGGTATTAATCGAAAAGCCAGCCTTATTGATTCCGACATAATTAAAACTATTAAATAGTCCGTATGACCCCACTGTCTGATTAGATAATACTTCTACTTTTTTGAATGGAGATACCTTCCTTGTTCTAAAATCTATTAACCCACCAAACTGAGTCCCGTATTGAAGTGAGCTAGCACCTCTGATGATCCTAATTTCAGAAAGGGATTCTGATGGCGGTGTGTAGTAGTTTTCTGGGTATCCTAACACATCCGCACTAATGTCATATCCATTTTGTCTGGTATTAAAATTAGACGTCCGATTAGGGTCTAGTCCTCTGCCTCCAAGATTAAGTTGTAGACCTCCATCATTACCTTCATAAATATTGAGTCCTGCTACTTGCGCAAATACCTGACGACCATTGTTAGTAGCAAGATTTCCTTTTACCAGATCGAGGACAACCACTTCTGTCTTCTTACCAGCATAGATAGAGGTACCTACTACATCTGCTAATCTTTTAATCTCGAATAATTCTTCACGCTTCGCAGCTATCTCCACGGTGGTCAGATTCACATTTAGTTTTTCTACTGCCAGATCATAGGTCATACTCTCAGTAAGTGTTAAATCAAACATCGTAGTGTTCAATTCCATACCAAAAGCCGTAAAGGTGTGTTTACCTGCACTAATATTCTCAAACTTATAAGCACCATTAGAAGCAGTGATACGGACCTGCTTAGATACATCATCAAATATCTCTACGCCCATCAATGGTGCTCTAGTTGCACTATCTATCACAATGCCTGACAACTCAAACTGCCCATAACTCTCAACAGCTAAAAGAAGTAAAGTGAATAATATAAGTTGTCGGAGATTTCTAATCATGAAATGGTAGTATATAATCCCGATTAGATAATCCATTTTTAACTTTCATAAGATCTCTATTTGGATCTATGAAGGGCTGGCTCTTTCTGCCGTTAAGTGCTACCTGACTTTCGACATATACTTCTACATGCTCATGACCTTGACTGGCAAAGTGCTCTCCTAGATAACGGGCATACTCCACTATTAGATCAGGTTGAGTTGACATTTGTTTTTGTTGTGTTGCTGTTAGGAAGTCATGATTATCGACATAGAATCGTTTACCTGTATTTCCATTCAATATCTTAAAATTTGCATATCCAGTCTTCTCCATCAACATCACTCGCCACGAAAATCTATAACCCTGCTCTGTCCAAAAAACATTACCTGGGTACGCTAAATTTCTTAATGGAAAAATCAATTGGAACAGCATAAATCCTCCCAGAATATAAGGTGTAAATTTATCAATTGCAGTGTATTGGTAAATTTCTTTAGTATCAAATTTGGACTTGTTTATCCCAAATATTCTAGAAAAGTAAGATAGAAGCTTATCATGAACTACATGGTCAAAGAATATCAACGCACTGAATATCATAATATAGGGAAACATGCCTATCGGGAATAATACGCGAGTCATTACATGAAAGACAACAACCATTACAAAAGCCAGTATGCGTGTGCGCCTCCACAGTAAAAACCCTATGATAGATAGGTCATAAATAGCACCTCCCCAGCTAAAGAGGTAATGCATCCACTTCTCGTGCATCATGCTTCCGAGAAGTGGTATATCAAATTTGGTAGGAAGCCATATAGCAAGTGGCATAGCCCTAATCATCCAATCGTGATTAAGCTTAGCCAGACCTGCGTAGATATAAACTATTGCCAGAATCACTTTAAGTATATCAATATGCCATTGCTTGACGTATGACGATCTGATACTAGGTTTCTGATAAGCATCAATCGAATAATATCTATGTGCTGGCAACCAGATAAGAATAAAGCCAAGCACAGAAATAAAGTAATAGTGATTTAGATAAGTAGTCTTATCCATCAATTCGATGTAAGTAAAAGTCAAGAAAAAAATAACGATCGAGACTCTATACTTATAGCCAACGCTTACCAATAAAGCAGATAATCCACAAAGCAGGAATAGCAAATAAGTGAAATTTCCTGGCACTTCAACGAACTCAAATCCGAGATAGTGAAAATGCATCTTAGGTAAGAGATACAACTTCTCTATCCAACCATGATACCAAAACCTTATTATACTCAAAAGCATAAGCAAACCGAAGAAAATACGAAAGACTGCCAATGGAGCAGCCTTTGTATCTTGGTTTAAATACTTATTTATCTTTTCCATGGATCAATCGCCATCCGCATCTATAAAATCTACTTGGATATTGAGTGCCTGCATCATATCTACCTTCAAAGTAACTACTGCCTTCTGGAGTTCATCATATAACTCCAACATCTTAGCATTATCTGTTTCTACTTGATTCTTAAAATTATCAGAGACCACTTGAGCTTTACTTGCGGCAGATATCCACTGATCAGTAATATCCATCGCTATATCAGCTCCATTATTTTGAGTTCTTACAAAGTCTAGATATGCTTTGAGACTTACACCAGAAGTTCCTGCTCCAAAATGCTTACCATTAAAAAAGTTTTGAACAGCTGCTAATCCTTCTAAGAATAAAGTCTTAGAATACACAGCAGAGTATGGCGCTTCCACTGCACTACTAATCTTACTCCCAGAAAACACACCTGCAGGTATTCCTACTTTTCCAGCACGAAAGAATTTTTCATAATAGAATAGAAAGTCATTAACTAATTTATCTGTGGAAGCTGTTGCAGACGAACCATCATTATTTATAAATTCATCGCTATACCCATTTGCCCAGTCTGCTGTTACTGTCTCAGTCAGCATTACCAATCTAGTTACAAGATCACTTAGATATTCACTATAAGTCTCTGTACTTAATTGTGCTATGATCAACTCCTTACTATCCGAAATACCAAACAGCAAATAATCCAAAGCAGGAAACCCTTGTGCATCAAAATTAGAAGGCAACTCTAAGTTATAGTTCTGGCTATTAATATTTTCCTCTATTAGTACAATGTC
>CALFUQ010000126.1 GCA_937929885.1 uncultured Saprospiraceae bacterium | reverse complement strand
AGATGTCAATAGAGATCCATAAGGAAGCAGAGTTTGAATATGTAGAAACAACTCCTGGTAAAGAACCACTAGTACTACTACATGGTCTATTCGGATCGTTAAGTAATTTTAATACGATTATCAAAGACTTCAGGGATAAGTATAATATATTAATCCCTGTGCTACCGATTTATAGTATTCCTACTAAGACTGATAGTTTAGATTTTCTACTAGATTATGTATCTAGATTTATCACTTTTAAAAATCTTAGTAACATCAATATTCTTGGCAATTCATTGGGAGGTCATTTAGCTCAGATGTTTGTACTTGATCACAGTGCTAAGGTAAAGTCGATGATTTTGACAGGTAGTTCAGGACTGTTTGAAAATGGAGGCTTAGGATCGAATACATTTCTAAAGAGAGGCGATAGAGATTTCGTACAGATGAAAACTGAGGGTACTTTCTATGATCCTAATACTGCCACTCAAGAAATGGTAGATGAAGTGTTTGATGCTATCAATGATAGACACAAAGCAATCAGGCTTATACTTACAGCTAAATCAGCGATGCGACATAATTTAGAAAACAAACTTCAAAAAATTAAAACTCGTTCGCTTTTGATTTGGGGAAAGCAAGATGAAATTACTCCTCCATTTGTTGCTGAAAAATTTAATGAACTACTTACTAACTCCAAATTAGTATTCATAGATAAGTGTGGTCATGCGCCTATGATGGAGCAGCCAGTAGCATTTAATGATGCCCTGGCAGGTTTTTTCTCAGAGAGTAAAGAGTTTGCTAAAGCGGTATAAAATTTTCGCTGTATAGAATATAAATGAGGAGTTGTTCTTATAATCAACTCCTCATTTATATTTCTACTTCTATGCTAAGGGGTAATCTTTTTATTCCTATCCTTAAATTTTTGGAACCTCGTCTTCTCCTCTGCTTCTAATCTAGGGAAGCTATTATTACTAGGATCTGTGTCTGCAGTCTCGTAGTTAGGATCTAAGATGATTTGCTTTACCTTTTTATTTTGTGGGAACACTTTGGTTACCATTTGACTTTTGCCCATTCTCCAAATCTCCGCAGGTATTCTTTCGATCTTTTTAGTACCGTCCATATATTCAAACTCTAATATTAAAGGCATTACAAGTCCTCCCACATTTGAAAATTTAAGTTCATAGTAATGCTTGTCCTTTAATGTTTGATCTGAGTTCTCATATGTTTCTGCATCTACAATATCGTTAAGCCTTAAGTGTCTTATGGTATCTATTGATATGTCAACATTATCATTAGTATAGAACCACCCTCTCCAAAACCAATCCAAATCCATGGCTGTAGCATCCTCTAAAGTTCTAAATAAATCTGCTGGTTGTGGGCTCTTGAATTTCCATCTATTCGCATATTCCTTGAAGGCATAATCGAATAATTCTCTGCCAACCACAGTCTCTCTCAATATATTCATAGCAGTAGCAGGTTTACCATAGGCATTGTTACCAAACTGCCATATAGATTCACTATTGGTCATAATGGGACTTATCCTTGCTTTATCACCACCCATGTAGCTAGTGATTTTATGGGCTGGCCCTCTCCTACTTGGATAATCAGCTTCCCATTCTACTTCTGCTAAGTGTTGCACGTATGAGCATAGTCCTTCATCCATCCAGGTCCATTGTCGTTCATCAGTGTTGACAATCATAGGGAACCAATTATGACCTACCTCATGTATGATTACACTTACGTGGCCACGCATCATTCTTTCTTCGTAAGTCTCTCCATCCTCATTGCATCTACCATAGTTAAAGCAAATCATAGGATACTCCATCCCCATTGATCCATCTATGGACCATGCTGTAGGATATGGATAATCAAATGTATAGTGAGAAAACCATTTGATAGTATGAGCTACTGCTTTAGTAGAGTACTTCTTCCAGAGGCAGTCTCCTTCTTTCACCCACATGGAGGCTGCTAATACTGTTCTTCCATCTTCCATCGGTACACCTATTGCATCCCATATAAATCTCCTAGAAGAAGCGAAAGCAAAATCTCTAACATTTTTAGCTGAGAATTTCCAAGTCTTTTCTTTTGTTTTCTTGGTTTTCATTCTTTCATCTGCCTCTTCTTTAGTAGCTATTGTTACAGGCTCTCCCCCACCCTTCATTGCTTTTGCAAGTCTGAGCTTTTGGTTGGCCGTATATACCTTATTGCCATTTTTAAGTTCACCAGTGGCTGCTACTAAGTGGTCTTCAGGAACAGTTAGTTCTACATTATAATCTCCAAATGTCAAGGTAAACTCTCCCCTACCATAGAATTGTTTGTTTTGCCAGCCGTCTACATCATTGTATTGGCACATCCTAGGGAAGAACTGAGCAATCACATAAACGTTGTTATCATCTTCTGCAAAGTGTTCATATCCTGATCTTCCCCTATCCTTCTTAGTATTATTGATATTGTACCACCACTTTACACTGAAAGTGAATGTTTCATTAGGTTGTAAAGACTTTGGCATATCAACCCTCATCATAGTGTTATTAATCACATAGCTAAGATCATTACCATTTGCGTCTTTGACGTGGTCTATCTTATGTCCTCCATCAAAAGAGGGTTCCAATCTTTTTAGACTATTTACATTAGTCCTATCTGAGATTGCACTAGCCCCTATAGCGTGTGCATCAGAGTCAAGAGCTCTTACATTTTGATCAAGCTGCATCCATAGATAGTTAAGCGGGTCTGGTGATAGATTATGGTATACAATAGTCTCCTCACCGTAGAGTCTTTGATTCTCATCATCTAGTCGGATTTTCATATCATAGTCTGCTTTCATCTGCCAGTAATCTGTGCCTGGTGCTCCTGAAGCAGTACGATAAGTATTAGGAGTAGGTAACTCCTGCTGTAACTGTTTGAACTTATTATTATTTAAATTTTCCTGTTGAGCCACTAAGCTTACAGAAAGCAATAGAATTAAGAGTGTTATAAAGTTTTTCATCATTGATATTTATAAGAAGCAACAATTTAAGGTTATTGCTCAACTTGTTCCACGTGGAACAGTGGTTTTAAAGGAATCTTAATTGCTTACTAGTTAACACTATTATTAGTAAGCATAAATTGTTATTAAGAATTTCATAATAGTTAAATAATTACTACTCTTTCTTTTTTTATTAATTAAATCAGATGAGCGGTCGTTCCACATGGAACATCTATAATGAGTCATGCCTTATTTTAAAGTTCCTCAACTCGTTCACTTAATAAATACTACCTCTTACTCGGTTAATCCTACCATTCAGGCAAAACCACAGAATAACACCTTGGAGATTTAGAACTTAATGCTAAATCAAACAACTACTATCAGTGAGAAACTTTCTTCCAATCTTGTTTTTATTACTTAGCTCAGGCATTCAAGCACAAAATCAACCAGGAGTGCATGTAGACTCCAATCATACAGTATTATTTGGGTCTGATACTACTTCTCAAACCAACAAATTTATTTGGTATCCCACAAGAGCTGCGATTAGAGCAGGGAGGGCTACGACAGGGACGTGGAATAATGAAACATCCAACAGTCCAATTGGTTTTG
Source organism: uncultured Saprospiraceae bacterium (assembly GCA_937929885.1). GTDB lineage: Bacteria > Bacteroidota > Bacteroidia > Chitinophagales > Saprospiraceae > CALFUQ01. Next base: position 17,877 of record CALFUQ010000126.1, on the reverse strand, counting down.
CTAGTGCAGCGTTTGGTTTTGGGTCATACGCCAAAGGGAATTACAGTTTTGCATCAGGGCTAAATACAGTGGCTAATTCTTTTGCAGAAAGTTCATTCGGCCAATACAGCCTTGAAGGAGGAGATGTGACAACTTGGACTTTGACGGACCCATTATTCGAAATTGGCAATGGTTTGAATTCGTCAAGCCGAGCAAATGCATTGACTATTTTAAAAAACGGTTTTGCAGAGTTTCAGCGATCTATAAAGTTAGGAGATCAACCTCTCGGCTATGCAGTATCTGATGGGACGATTAGCTATAACGGTAGTGATATACAAGGTCGCATAAATGGTCAGTGGCAATCATTGACTAGCGGTGGAGGAGGTATTACAGGTATTATAGCGGGTGCGGGTTTAATCGGGGGAGGCAGTTCAGGAGCACCAACGATAACAGCCATAGCAAATAATGGGTTAAATGTAGATGCTACAGCAGACAGGATACAATTAGGGGGGGCGTTGAATGAAACGACTACTATTAATAATGGGATATATTCAATGATATACAACCTTAATAGTACAGGTGACTTCTTAGTGAGAGATAATGGAGTTAATAGATTTTCGATCTTGGATAACGGAAGGACTGCAGTTGGAGCTACGACTACAGCTGGCATGTTTAATGTAACAGGTAATTCATTTTTTTCAGATGATCTTTACTTACGAGATGGTTCAGTCACTGGAGTGAATTTGGTTAGAATCTTTGATAGTGCAGATGATGGAGTAATTGATGTCTATAGAGCAGGAACAGTTGCGAATAGAATTCATGGTAATGGTAATTCATTTATAAATGCAGGTAATTTTGGACTTGGAACTACAGCCCCTGTTCAAAAATTGCATGTAATTGGTACAGGTCGCTACTCACTATTAGCTGGTTCAGGAAATAGATTGGTAATAGCAAATAACACGGGTGATCTATTGTCGGCAAATATGATAACTACCTCAACATCAACGGCTGCTATCGATGTCAATGGAACAGGGTTTACATACGCAGGTTATTTTGCAGGAGATATTTTTACAACTGGTACATATTTACCTTCATTTAAGGAGTTGAAAAAAGTAGTGAAAATAGAAAATAGAGCAATGGATAAGATTAACAAGATTAACATACACAATTATAAATACAGGACTGATAGATACAACAATATGAACTTGCCAAAAGGAATACATACAGGTGTCATGTCTGAAGAAATAAAGAAAGTTTTTCCTGAGTTGGTAAAGAAAACCAAGCGTGAAGGAAATGAAAAACTAGGAATTAGAGAAATGGAATTCGAAGCAGTCAATTACACAGGATTAATTCCTCACATGATACAAGCGCTGCAAGAACAAGAAGATAGAATTCAAACAATTGTTAGAGAGAATCAATCTCTAAAAGAAGAACTCAATGAAATTAAAGAAATGCTTAAGAAGCAATCATCCACCCCTTAAAGTCTTCAAAAGTAGTAGATAATGAAGATGCAACTTTAATTTTTTCACTTAGCAAAGCCAATCGTTGTGGAATATCTATGTCTCCCAGTATTGGCTCCATAACAGGTAAAAACTTAGCAGGATGAGCGGTTTCTAAAATGACGCCGTTAGTATTCTTTACTACAGACTGATAAGCTTCCAAAGCTAGATAACCCACCGCACCATGAGGGTCCATAACATAACCATACTTATCATGAATCACTTTAATAGCTTCCTTAGTCTGTCCATCAGAATAAGAATAACCCACTATGTCCTTTTTCATACTGTTCCACGTGGAACCATAGAGATCCTCCATGCGCTGAAAATTAGAAGGGTTTCCTACATCCATAGCATTAGAGATCGTCTGTACAGAGGGTTTAGGAGCATATTCTCCGCTTTTTAAATACTCTGGGACAATGTCATTTGCATTTGTGGCAGCGATGAATTTTCCAACAGGCAGGCCCATACGCTTAGCTAATAGACCTGCAGTAAGGTTACCAAAGTTACCAGAAGGTATAGAGAAGACTAGATGTCTACCCTTATCCTTAAGCTGCTTATAAGCCTCAAAATAGTACAGAGACTGAGGTAAAAGTCGAGCAATGTTTATGGAATTTGCAGAACTTAATCGGTACTTATCATTAAGATCTTTATCTAGAAATGCACTTTTCACTATCGACTGACAATCATCGAATGTTCCGTCTATCTCTAGTGCTGTAATATTTTCACCGAGAGTCGTCAACTGTTTCTCTTGTAGCTCGCTTACCTTGCCAGAAGGGTAGAGGATGATAACTCTTACGCCAGGTACTTTATAAAAACCTGCCGCAACAGCTCCTCCAGTATCACCGCTTGTTGCAACTAGGATGGTTAATTCCTGATTTTCTCCACGATTGTAATATGACATCATCTGCGCCATGAATCTCGCTCCGAAATCCTTGAAAGCTAACGAAGGACCATGGAATAATTCTAACACGTGAGTATCGTCGTCTAAGCTCACCACAGGCGCAGGAAAATTCACTGTTTCTTCTACAATGGATCTGAGTTTCGCTGTTGGTATTTCATCTCCGATGACACTACCAATCACATTAAATGCAATCTCCTCAAAAGTGTACTGCTCTATGTGAGTAATAAAATTTTGAGATAGGGTAGGTATGTGGTCGGGCATATACAAACCTCGATCTGCTGGCAGTGATCTCATAATTGCCTCCTTGAGAGAGACAAGATTATTTCTATTCTTCGTACTGTATAGCTGCATGGAGTGTTTTCTAATGTATTAGAATTTAACGGCGCCTTCTAAGTTTATCTTTGAATTGTAGACGGTATTCTCAATGTTATTCTTGGTCAAAAGCTTTGTTATTTGCTCACTCGCATTTTCACAATTAAGTGAATTATCAAATAGCCCAAACACTGTAGGGCCAGCACCGCTAATACTAAATCCGAGTGCTCCGTTATTCATAGCTAGATCTTTCATCTCATAGAAATGGGGGATCAGCTGAGCACGTTGAGGCTCTATAATTAAGTCCTTGAGGGAGTCGCCGATCATTTTGAAATTAGAAGTGTACATTCCAGAGAGAAAGAATCCTAAGTGGGACGATTGTTCGATATGAGTTTTCAGCTTGACATCTTCTGATAGTACAGAGCGACTATCCTTGGTTAGGATACTTATGTGAGGATAGATCGCTGATACATAAAGTCCGTAAGGGATTGGAATTTTCACGTAGTCTAGTGTTGCATTTCTGACTAGCACCATTCCACCTAGTAGGGAAGGAGCTACGTTGTCTGCATGGTAGGCACCATCTGCTACCTGCTCACCCAAGACGGCGAAAGGAAGTAAATCCTTTTTCTCCAGTGGAGCACCTAGAAATTCATTTACACCATACACACCAGCAACAGCACTAGCCGCACTAGACCCTAGGCCACTTCCAAAAGGCATCTTTTTGTAAATCTCCATCTCTAATGGACGGTCAGATTCACCGATGTGTTCTAGAAATCTTAATGCTGCAAAGCTTGCTGTATTCTTCTCTACTTCTCTAGGTAGTTTTTTGTTATCACCACTAATTTTGGTGATGTGGAGACCTGGCTTTTTACCATGTTTTATGATGATCTCATCGCCAGGTTTTTCAATGGCAAATCCTAAAATATCAAAACCGACCGCTACATTCGCTACAGAGGCAGGAGCATAGACTTTTAAACCAGAATCATACATAAATAACTGATAATCAATTAGTTAGAAGCAAAACCTATAGTTCCAATATTTATAATCTCAGAGAATATTCCTGCTGCAGTTACTTCTGCACCAGCGCCAGGGCCTTTGATGACCAACGGTCTTTCTTTATATCTCTTGGTTGTAAGTACGATCATATTATCGCTTCCTTCCAATCCATAAAACGGACTTTTAGTATCTACTTCTTTCAATTCGATACTTGCTTTGCCTGCTTGAAATTTTGCTATATATCTTAAGACACGATTTTTCTTATTTGCCTTTGCCAAAAGAGTAGAAAAATGTTTTTCTTCTTTTTTTAGTGCCGCCATAAATGCTTTTGTGTTTTTAGCATTTCTACAAGACGCAGGTAAGAGTTGTTGAATCTTGACCTGTTTAGGCTCTAGCGGAAATCCAGCTTCTCTAGCAAGTATGGTAATTTTTCTTCTAATGTCATTTCCACTCAAGTCATCTCTTGGATCTGGCTCTGTAAGTCCCATCGACTTAGCTTCTGAAACGATATCGTAAAATGATGTTCCTTCTTTGAAGTTGTTGAAGATGTGAGAAACAGATCCCGAAAGCACTGCTTCTATTTTCAAGATCTTATCTCCACTGTTAATTAGATCTCTAAGTGTACTTAGGACAGGTAACCCCGCCCCAACATTAGTTTCATACTTGAACTGAACATTATGATCAGTAGCAATTTTCTTAAGGTCTGCATATTGTTTATATGAAGAAGAGGTAGCGACCTTATTTGGAGTAGAGATTGAGATACTGTTTTGTAATACCTCTTTGTAAAACTTAGTAAAAACTTCACCTGCTGTATTATCCACGAATATAGAGTTGGGCAGATTCATGTCGTTCATTTTTTTGACATACCTACCAGCATGACTTTTGGTCTCTGAAGTTGCTAATTGTTCTCGCCAAGAATCAAGCTGTAATCCTTCTTCTGCAAAAGCCATCTTTTTAGAATTTGCAATTCCAGCAATTTTAATATTGACTTTTTGATTATTGATCAGCGATTTATGTTGTTCCTCTATCTGCTTAAGCAGGGTGCTTCCTATGAGGCCGACACCGACCACGAATAGGTTTATGCTTACCTGCTCTGATAAGAAGAAAGAATCGTGAATAAGATTCAATGCTTTAATCTCATCTTTTTCATGGATAGCGAAGGTTATATTGAGCTCTGAAGACCCTTGAGCAATTGCTACAACGTTGATTCCATTACGACCTAGAGAATTGAAAAGTTTACCTGCTATGCCTGGCATACTTTTCATCTTTTCTCCGACGATTGCAATTAAGGCAATGCCACTTTCTATAGTTGGTGTGTCAATTAATTTTCCAGCGATTTCTTTTTCAAATTCTTTTGCTAATAACCTTTTTGCTTTTGCAACTCTGTTTGTTTTAATAGCAAGACATATGGAGTGCTCTGAGGATGCTTGTGTAATCATTACTATATTGACATTGCCACCAGCAAGAGCAGAAGTAAGCCTTGCTGCAGTACCGGGAACCCCCATCATACCTGGTCCTTGAAGCACTAGAAGCGATAGCCCCGAGAAAGAACTAAGCCCCTTAATTTTAGGTTCGGCGTCTTTCTTTTTATGCTTACCTATAAGAGTTCCATCGAAATCAGGATTAAAAGTGTTCTTGATAAAAATAGGAATGCCACTTGCTAGAGCGGGCTGAATTGTAGGAGGATAAATCACCTTCGCTCCAAAATGGGAAAGCTCCATCGCTTCGTTATAACTTAGCTTATCGATTGTATAAGCGTTCTTTACTTTCCTTGGGTCACAGGTAAGCACACCATCTACATCGGTCCATATCTCTAATGCTTTTGCTGTAAGTGCCGATGCTAAGATTGCAGCTGTATAATCAGATCCACCACGACCGAGTGTAGTCGTAAGCCCGCCAATATCTGATCCAATAAACCCAGTAACTACAAGCACTTTAGCCTTTCTTTGCTTGTAAAAATCCTGAATAGTTTCGTTAGTAAGTTTAAAATTTACTTTAGCGCTACCGAAGGTTTTATCTGTTTTGATGATCTTTCGCGCGTCTACGTACTCTGCCTTAAGCCCTATCTGTGAGAAGTAATTTGCGATGATATAATTAGAACACCGCTCTCCAAAACTTAAAAGATAATCCATAGTCCTAGGAGAAGCTTCTCTTACTAGATAGATTCCTTTTAAGAGTTCTCCAAGCACTCCCATTTCTCCTATGAGGGCTTTTTCTATTTTGTTTTGACTCGACTTTTTTATTAGCTTTTGTATCGTATCTACATGCCTCGCTTGTAGTTTAATAAAGAGCGATAGGTATTTGTCATCTCCCTGCGCTGCAGTTTCAGCAATCTTAATCAGCTCGTCGGTAACCCCGCCAAAAGCGGAAAAAACAACCGTGAATTTTTCCTTTGCTTTTACTCTTTTCTTTAAGAGCTTTCCGATGTGAACGATTCGTTCTGGCTTTGCCACGGACGAACCTCCAAACTTTAATACTTTCATTTACTGGTTTTCATTCTTGTTTTGACTCCTGTAGTATACCTCTTTAATTTCCTTGGTTTCGATCAGAAAACCATCGTGACCATAAAGAGAACTTATCGATTCGTAATAGCTATCAGGTATGTGTTCGTGTAAGAAAAACTGTTCTTGAATAGGATATAGTATATCTGAATCTATCCCAATTAAAATTGCTTTTGCTTTTATGGTTTCGAGTGCTTCTTTGATAGAGCCACGTCCACGCCCCACATTATGTGAGTCAAGTGCTTTGAGCAAAACATCATAAGAGTAAGCATTAAATCTTTCGACTAGTTTTTGTCCTTGATATCGCTGATATGATTCTGCTTTATATTCGCCCACGATGTCCTTATCTTCTTTTTGAAAATGATTAAAGCACTCGAAAGTACGATACACCACCATTCCAAAAGCCCGCGAAGCTGCGAGCCCTTTAGCTCCTGCATCATCTCTGCGTTGTCCCCAAGTTTCATCTGCTTCTAATGCCATTCTATGAGCTGTGTGGATCGCTTTCCCCCAAGCAGATTCCTTAGCGGAACAACCGACTATCAAGAGTTCCTTAAAAAAATCTGGTTCCATAATTGCCCACTCTAAACCAAGGCAGGCTCCCATAGATGCTCCTGCACCCATCATTGCACTTTTGATACCAAGCTCATCCCTAAGCGCTATAAACGAACTAACGATATCGCGCATCGTGAAGCTTGGGAAATCACCATAGTATTTCTCTCCAGTCTTTGGGTTGATATCTAATGGACCAGTAGTCCCATAGCAGGATCCGAGTAAGTTGACACAGATAATAAAATGCTCTGATGGTTTAAAGAGGAATTCTTCACCAACCATCTCGGGCCACCAAGCTTCGACATTAGCATTAGCAGTTAGTGCGTGAAACACCCACACTACGTTAGATTTATCCTCGTTTAATTCTCCCCAAGTAAAGTACTTTAATCTAAGTCCTGATAAGGTACCACCTAGCTCTAGGGTTAAATCTTTTTGGTAATGAAAATCGTGTTCTTTAGCTACTGACATTGTAAATTTTAAAGAACGACTAACAAGAAGATTTAAGGAGATTAGAATTTTAAACTTATCTATAACCAGTAACGCTGGATAAGGATTTAGCACCTTGAACTGTAAGCTCAGGTTGCTAAGGTATCATAGGGCCTAATCCCTCCACCTTTCTTGATAAGACATTCAATGAACAGGTAGCAAAGCTAAACTATGAAAGGATGATTAGCAAAATCTATAAGGGATATGTCAGGTTTTATAAGCAAATTAGTTACACACAACTATTTTGATTACAAAATCATCTCTTACTAAAATATAGGGCTGCCATTATTGCAGATTAATCTTCGAACAAAGACTTATCAAGGCTAGGCAAAAGTTTAAGCGCATTCTTGTAGTAGATTTTCTTTAAAACTTCATCATCTAGATCTAGGCCATACATTTTCCAAAATGCATGATATCGTTTGTAATACGGAAAATATTCATCGTCTGTCTCTAAGACTCGGAAGTAGGTGGGGAATTCTTCAGGTTTATAAGAGTCTTTGCCAAAGAGTACTCGATCTTGGTAGGCTGTTAAAAATTTCTTTGCAGCTCGCGGTTGTCTACCCAACTCTGCAATCACAGCACCTATCTCGACATAAAGATTAGGAAGCCTATCCAGTAAATCTCCTAAACGCACCAAGTCATTGGCGTACCAACTCATGTGTGCAGCGATGAAGTTTGTTCCAGGATGTTTTTCTACAATGTTATGCATCTCACCAAGAATCTCAGCGAAAGGAGCGGGGTTATCAGGCCCTTTTTTTCTGCTTGGTCTCAGTTTGAGTTCTAGCCATCTTTCGTTAAGACTATCATGAGGTTCCCAGAAAGGAGGAGGATCGGCAGAGTGAATTAGTATTGGCCAACCTAACTCTCCGCATTTAGCCCAGATAGGATCTATTCTTGTATCGTTGATTTTTATCCTATTCCCAGAGCTATCCTGATTAGACATTCCCTGGCTTTTATAAATTTTTAACCCTACGGCACCATTCTCATAATCATAATCCATTTGCTTGAGCGTTTCTACTCCCCAGTCTGGCGCATCAATACTCCTCAATTCGATATTAGTGAAAGTGGCTATTCTGTTTTTGTAAGGACTTGCATTTACCTTGTCTGTCATTGCCTTTAATCTTTCCCCTCCTCTTCCGCTTAGGTTGACAACTATACCCATGTTGAGTGTATCCATTTGTCTGATTAACAAATCCAAATCCATGGTGGCCATTCTCCAGTGATGACTATGGATATCTATAAACTTGAATTTTGCACTAGGAGTCGGGCTCTCTGGAACTACCAAAGTAGAAGGAGGATCGTAATCTTCCCAATCAATAGTAATATCAAGAGGCACTCTGCGCTGTGCATCAGCACTCTGGCAGAAGATTAAAAAAGTAAAGGTGATAAAAATCTGTAAAGCTTTCATAGAATAAAAATAGTGCATTAAATCTGAGAATGATAGACTTTAAAATGACAAGAGAATCAATTTTTGATCTTCGTATATTTAGAGAGATGAAGAAACTTCTATTGCTACTACTTATCGTTACTGCATGTTCTCCCAAGACAGGATTTAATGCATTTTTTGAAGAAGAGGTGGAGACTGCAGATCAAGCTATAGACCTACCCAAGTGGTTACCGATGCTAGCTATTCCCAACGATGCCAAAGAAGATATTAAGTTATTTACCAAAGGCATGAAAAGGGTAAAGCTGTTGAGGTATCATAGCAAAAGAGAAATGGGCCTAAAGCACTTTAATGTTTTCAGAGATGAAATGAATATGGAAAACTATCTCAATGTCAAAAATAATGATGTGAACTTAGATTTGATAAGTAAAGAAACTGAAGGGCATTTTAAAGAAATTGTGATTTCCTGCGACACACAAGACGCATACTACATTTTTGGGTTGACAGGCAAAATGAATAAAAAGGATTTTGAAAAGGCAATAGCCGAAGCTAACCGAAACAATGAATAGAACACTTTTCTTTCTCGTCTTTTTATTGACTATAAGTTGTTCATCGCCGCAGCGCTATGACACCATAGTGAAAAACGTAACCGTGTTTGATGGAAAAGGAGGTGCTCCATTTCTCGGTGATGTAGCAGTACTCGATAATCAAATTGTATTAAGTAAAATTAAGAGTAGCGATACCGCTGATAAGATTATTGATGGAGAGGGGTTAGCTATAGCCCCTGGTTTCATAGATATCCACGCACACCTAGAACCGATTGAGATATTTCCGCAGGCAGAAAGTGCTATACGTATGGGATGCACCACGGCAATGGGAGGTCCTGACGGAAGTTCGCCGATCAACTTAAAAAAGTTTCTAGATACACTCGATGAAATGGGAACAGGAATCAATGTGGCTTACCTGATAGGTCACAATTCTGTGCGGTCAGAAGTAATGGGGCTTGAAAACCGAGAACCAACTAATGCTGAATTGTCGAAGATGAACGGTTTAATAGAAAAGGGAATGAAGGACGGTGCATTTGGTATGTCTACTGGTTTAAAATATCTACCTGGCACATGGGCAAAGCTTGATGAGATTATATCGCTCTCTAAAACCGTCAGTAGACTTGGAGGAATCTATACATCACACTTGCGGGAAGAAGGGCTTGGATTGTTTGATGGGGTACAAGAAGCGATTGATATTTCCGAGGGAGCAGACATCCCAGTAGTATTAACTCATCACAAAGCAATAGGTCTTCCTATGTGGGGGTCGAGTGATAAGACCTTAAAGATGGTTGCGGATGCCAGAGCAGCAGGACTAGATGTTATGGTCGATCAGTATCCCTATACGGCTAGCTATACAAGTATAAGTGTATTGATACCACCGTGGTCAATGGTAGGAGGGAGGTATGATAAGTTTGCAGAGAGGGTTAGAGATCTAGAACTGAGAGATAGTATCAAGAGAGGAATTGTTTACAACATTATGAACGATAGGGGAGGAGGAGATCTTAAGCGCATACAACTGGCGAAGTTTAATTGGAAACCAGAACTAGAAGGAAAGACACTGTATGATTGGGCAGTTCTCGAAGGGATGGAGCCAAACGCGGAGAGTGGTGCAGAGCTCGTAATACAAGCTCAGCTCCATCGAGGGGCTAGCGCTATTTATCACGCTATCTCACCTGAAGATGTCGAGAATATAATGAAGGGACCAAATACAATTATCGCATCTGATGGTAGAATCACAAAATTCGAAAATGGATTTCCGCATCCCCGAGTTTATGGAACATTCCCTAGGGTGATAGGACATTACGCCAGAGACAAAGGAGTGCTTAGCATGGAGGAAGCGATTAAGAAAATGACAAGTATGCCAGCCAAAAGACTAGGGCTAAGAGATAGAGGAATTATAGGAGATGGTTTAAAAGCTGATCTTGTGATTTTTGATCCAGAGAAAATTATAGATAAGGCAACTTTTGAAAAACCACATCAGTATCCTGAGGGCATTGACTATGTGATAATCAATGGCAAAGTTGTATTGGAAAAAGGAAAATTTTTTGATATCAAAAGCGGGGAGATATTGCGAGGGCCAGGTTATTTAAAATAGAACAGAAACGTAAATAAAAAAGAAGGACTGAAAACATCAGACCTCCTTTTAGATATTTAATTTTTGCTATGCTTGCGTGCAAAGCAGATACACGATTATTTAGCCATTGCCTTTTTTATAAAACCAATAACAGTCATAACCACCCCGCCTCCTGCAAGCCCTCCGCCAACAGAGCTAAGAATACTCATAGGATCCATAGAACCGCTTCCTGCAGCTGCTTCGGCTGCTGGAGAAATCATTCCAATTAAACTTGCACCTAAGCCCCCTCCAGCAATTCCGGCTACTGAATTCCAAAGGGTTCCTAATGAAGAACCTTTAAGTAATGAGCCTGCAACGTTTCCGCCAACGGCTCCACTAATAAGTCCAATGATTGTTGATAACATAATTTGTTTTTTGTTGATTCAGGCTTAAGGTAGACAAAGGAATTAACATAGAAAATTTTATCATATAAAAATAAATAGCATATAATTTGTTTTATCTAACAAAAACAGAAATATATGGGTAATAAATCAACAAAACCAAGAATTTTATGATGAAGCTTTAAAGAAACAAGCAAATTCCCAATGAACATCTAGAAGAGAAGGATAAGTCTATAAATCCAATTTGTTAGCTCCTTGCTTGACACTGATTGACTTCATAAGCTTCTCGGGAGAGTTTTTAGTTTTTATATCATCTACATAGTACCAATCAGCTTTGACAGTTGAATTAGAGACTGTTAATACTAGATAACCATGATCCCGAGCATTGATAAATTTTAAATGATCATTTGAACCGAGTACAAGTTGCTCTGCACCCAATACTTCCTCATCTGGTCTTCCTTCATTCCAATTTGCAGAGGTAATGCTTGTGGTCCCAAACTCTACAGCTGCAGATTCTCCAGAAGCATTATAACTATCTAATGACTTAGGAATATCAAACGCCCAAGAAGTATGTGTATCACCAGTCAAGAAAACCACGTCATCTATTTCATTTTCAACGAGGTGATCCACAATGTCATCTCTCTCTACGGCATAGCCATCCCAAGCATCGAGATTAGCAGGACTATCTGGCCTTAGTTTGGATATGTCAAGAGGTGAGAAGATTACCTGATTACCTATAATTTTCCAGGTAGTAGAACCACGTGATAATTTGTCTTTAAACCAGGTTAGTTGTTTCGCACCAAGCATAGAATAACTTTCATCTACTTGGTCGACAGAGTCGGCTTGTTTTGTTCTACCAGCCAGACGCTCGTCCAACATGATCAAGTCTGCGAGCTCTCCAAAACTGAAGGAACGATAAATTTCTTTATTAGCATTTTCTCTAATTGGCAACCATTCGTAATAAGCTTGTGCGGCTATGTTTTTTCGATCATCGTAGCTTCCTTCATCTTCTTGATGATTTTGAGCACCAGAGATATAGGCATTATTTGTAATCTCGTGATCATCCCATATTGCTATGAAGGGATGTTTTTGGTGTGCTGCCTGTAAATCTTTATCTGTCCGGTATAGCGCATATCGAGTTCTGTAATCTTCTAATGAAAGTATCTCTCTGGGAGGAATATTAAACCGGCCTATTGTGGTATCTCCATATGTGCCAGGAGCGTATTCGTAAAAGTAATCTCCAAGATGTAGGACGGCATCTAATTCTTTTTCTGATAGATGTTTGTAAGCCGAAAAATATCCCCACTCATAATTACTACAACTTACTACGCCTAGTTTTAAATCACCTTCATTTGTATTGTTGATAGTCTTCGTTTCTCCTATAACAGATTGCTCGTCCATAGCAGTGAATCGATAGAAGTATTTGGTATTAGGGCTTAATCCTTTGGCATCTACTTTGACTGTAAAGTCACTTGTGCTATCTGTTGTAACAGAACCACTCAGCGTGATTTCATTAAATTGATTTGATTGAGAAACCTCCCAATTAACTTCGATAGGCATATTGTTCGGAGGAGTTATTCTGGTCCAAAGAATAACGGCATCGGCTAAAGGATCACCAGAAGCAACACCATGGTAAAAAGGAAAAAGAGACTGGTCGTAATGTACCTCAGTACCATTTGACTTTAAAGGAAAAATCTCTTCTGCGTGATCACAATTAGTAAACAAAAAGAGAGCACAAAAAAATAATAGGTTATAATTGGACATGAACTTTTATTTAAAGATAGACAAAGCTCGCACTCTTGTCTTAAATCAAATATTAACTTAGTTACAATTATTCGTAAAAACATGAAAAGAATTAGCCTGATTATTTCGATTTGTTATCTAGTGCTATCAATAGGAAAAGCACAGGAAGAGAGAACAGAATATAGGACAGTAGAAGATATATTGTATCAAGAAAATCCTGATTCAGATTATGCGAAGGAGCGGTGTAGACTTGATGTATATTACCCAACGGAGATCAAAGATTTTGCAACGGTAGTTTGGTTTCATGGTGGAGGTATTAAGGCAGGTAACAAACAAATCAGTGACCTACTCAAAGAAAAAGGAATAGCTGTAGTGGCTGTAAACTATCGCCTCCACCCCAAAGTCAAAGCCCCTGTTTATATTGAAGATGCAGCTGCAGCAACAGCGTGGGTTATGAAGAATATTGCAGCGTATGGCGGCGACCCAAGTAAGGTTTTTGTCTCTGGCCACTCAGCAGGAGGATACTTGACTAGTATGATAGGATTAGATAAAAGCTACCTCTCAAAACATGGCATGGATGCAAATGATATTGCAGGGTTGATTCCTTTTAGTGGTCATACGATCACCCACTTTACCATAAGAGCAGAGATGGGGATAGACGGCAAGCAGGTTGTTGTCGACAAGTATGCCCCGATTCATCATATCCGCAAAGATTCCCCACCTTATATTATTATCACTGGAGATAGAGAAGAAGAATTGCTGGGGCGCTATGAAGAGAACGCATATATGTATCGTATGATGTTAATCAACGGACATGAGGATGTAAAGCTTTTAGAGTTAGATGGATTTAATCATGGAGAGATGGCCCGTCCAGCTTATCACTTGATGCTTCAAGAAATAGGTGAGATTTTGAAAAAGAGAACGGAGGAATAGTATTTTATTTTTGAAGCTATATTGTAATTTTTCTTTTACGGGCAACCACATCCCACGATTTATTTACTTCCTGATCTTTTACCACAAATGCAGACTCATGTAGCGCAACGGTAGGGCAGATATGCATTGGAATTCCATAAAGCACATCACCAATATTTATTGATTCATTGCTTTTGATTTCTAATACTAAGTGCTCTTCACTATGCTTTACTTGTTTGGATTCTGGAAAATTTAAAAAATGCACCCGTGGAAAAGACATTTCAGATGCAATGCTTTTATGACCTAGATCTAGACAGATATATTTACTTCCAGGTTTTGAGATTACCCGAGCAATTACAATCGCAGCATGAGAAAAATCCTGATCATCACACATCGTACTATATCTCCAATCCCAAAATAATGAAGTACCAGGACTACAGGTATATTTTTTGTGCATTGCATGGTAAGGGAAACTAGGAGAGCCGCTAACAACTACTTCTATGTCTTTAGCAATTTGACTATATAACTTATCAACGATAACATTAACTGCAATAGCAGATATCTCACGCTGCTTCTTTTCATCATGGTGGACATGGCCATCATAAGCATGTAGACCTATAGGATTAATTCCAGATAAGGTTTCACATGCTTCAAATAACTCAGCAGCCATGTCAGATTCAATGCCAGTCCGATGCATTCCAACATCGATATCTAAAAAAGCAGAAATAGAAGAGTCAGCATTATGAAAGACAGAGGCGATCCGTTTTGCATGATCTTGATTGTCTACTAATACGGAAAAACGAGTTTGCGGAAATTTTTGAGAAAGCGTCAGTACTCTTTTAATGTTTGGCCCGACTGGCTGATAAGCAATCAATACATCTTGGACTTCTAATTCGCCTAGCATCTCTGCTTCTGCGATTGTCGCACATTTAAATTTCCAGATTCCTGCATCAAGTTGCATTTGCACCACCTCTGCCATTTTATGTGTTTTGACATGAGGTCTAAGTCTGCTCAGATCTCCTACGGCATTTATTAAGGTATCAATATTAGATTGTATCCTATCTGGATAAATCACCAGCGAAGGAGAATCTAATTCTTCGATATTCCTGATGTAATACCAGTCCGACGGTGAGGGCTTATTAACCATGTAATAAAAATTGTGCTTCGATCTCTACAGGTATAGCGCCAGGCAAAGAACTCATACCCACAGCGCTGCGCACCCCTATACCTAATTCTTCTCCCCAGATGGCTGCTAATAATTCACTACAGCCGTTAATCACAAAAGGATGCTCAGCAAAATCTGGTGTGCAATTCACCATTCCTAGCACTTTGATTACTTGCTTAATCTTATCAAGGCTACCGAGGTTTTCTTTTAAGGTAGCAAGCATTGCAAGTCCGACTTGTTTAGCAGCCAACTTACCTTCTTCCATTGTCATGTTATCTCCGATTTTGCCTACTATGAATGTACCATCAGACTTCAAAGTACCATGACCAGAAACATAAACCGTATTACCCACTTGGAGGAATGGTTTATAAACTCCCATGGGCTCAGGAGCTTTAGGAAGAATTAGATTTAGAGCATCAAAATTTTGATCAGGAGTATTCATAATTGAAGTTGTTTGTTCGGAATAGTATAATCCATTTGCAAGTTAATATTCTTTTGAAAGTTCAAGATGATAATCAAAACAGAATGTCGCGCAGTTTAAGCTAATGAGACTAATTTGGCATCAAAATATTTAGCCGAATTGATACAGGGCGAGCGAAAGATCTTCATGGTCTTATTACCAGAATCTCTATTAGCTTAACTAAAAACTTAGGGTGGTATTCAAGATGCCTCGTCAGCTTTTAGCGAGAGGTTTCATTTAGATAGCTGCTGCTTTTTATTTACATTGATAGTATGAAAAAGTTTCAGCATATGAATTATCAGTCTTTGATCTTCAGCTTTGTGGTTTGTGTTTTTAGTGTTTTATCCTGCCAAAGTCAGCAATTATTAGTAGCAGAAAAACAGGAAGAAAAGCTCAATTCGTATCAAGATCTTGAAGCCTTATTTTTAGAATGGCGTACGTTTGAGAGTCCTCCCTTATTTAATGCTGTACCAGATTACAGAGAAGAAACTTTCGAAAAAAGATGGCCTGCATTTGAGCAGTTAAGGAATAGACTTGCATCCATAGATACTACTAATTGGACAATAGCTCAAAGAGTTGACTGGACTATAATATGGGCTGAGATGAACGGATATGATTTTAATCATCACATACTAAAACCATGGGTTAGAGATCCAGCGTTTTACAAAATCTTATGGACCTATAAATCAGATGTGCCAGCACACGAAGGGCCGACTCCACACAAAACACTTGAATTATGGACTTATAACTTCCCCCTCACAGATTCTGAGTCCAAAAGACTAATTAGTGATTTGGATCTTATTACGCCATTCAATAATCAAGCAAAACTTAATTTAAAGGGAAATGCAAAAGACCTTTGGATCACGGGTATTAGAGATATAAAAGCACAATCATATATTCTGCAAACAGTACTGGATAAGAAAGGAGTAAAAGAAAACCCAAGACTTTTCGCAGCCATTGAGAATGCTATACGCTCTACTGATGATCTGGCTGATTGGTTAGAAGAACAAGCTCAATTTAAAACAGGACCTTCAGGAATAGGTAAAGAGAACTACAGCTGGTATTTACAAAATGTGCACCTGGTCCCACTCTCTTGGGAAGATGAGGTCATGATATTAAAGCGAGAGCTTAGTCGTGCATGGTCATCCTTAAAACTAGAGGAACACCGCAATAGAAATCTTCCAGAACTAGAAGCAGTAGCATCTCCAGAGGCATATGATAAGTTAGCCGATATTGCCGCTAAGAGTTTGATTAATTTCTTGGATAAAGATGAAATCGTTTCTGTCAAGGACTATTTTGAGCCAGCACTAAGAGAGCGTCTCGGGTCTTTCATTCCTAAAGAAAAAAGAAATTTTTTCTGGATTACTGTTCACTATGACCCACGGCCACTTTATTCACATTTCTATCATTGGTTTGAGTTGGCAAGAATGGAAATCGAACCGAACCCAAGTAAAATTAGGAGTACTCCTTCGCTATATAATATTTTCGATTCTAGAAATGAAGGTACTGCAACAGCAGTAGAGGAGATGTTTATGCAAGCAGGACTCTATGATGATAATCCAAGGGTGAGAGAGATTGTATACATCATGATTGCACAGAGAGCTGCAAGAGGCTTAGGTTCTCTTTATGCTCATGCAAACGAGATGACCATGGAGGAGGCAGGAGGCATTCATTCAGAATACACCCCTAGAGGTTGGATGAAAACCGAGAAAGAGTTATTAATATTCGAACAGCACTTATATCTCCGACAACCAGGGTATGGTACAAGCTACATTACTGGCAAATATCTATTAGAAAACGCTATGGCAGAATATGCACGGATTAAAGAATCACAAGAGGAAGATTTTTATCTCAAGGATTTTTTCGATAGGATTAATGAGATAGGTAATATTCCTATCTCTTTGGGGCAATGGGAGTTGACAAAGTCTAATCAACACATAGATTTTGTAGACAAAGATTTAAAGTATCAATCTAATCAAGAATAGTTTAATTTTTAATCAAGACTTGTTGGCTTGTCTGGATTCCAGCTCTGCTTTTATTTTATTATTGTTTATTGGAATAGTAGCACTCAAAACGATTCCAGTAACAAGCAGTGCTATAAAAGTTGCGTCTCCAGGGTTTCTTATTATCCCATAAAGACAAACAATAAAAAGCACTAGTAGAACACCAACTAACGAACCACTTGCGGTTTTAATTTTTTTAATTTCTGATTCTAGTTTCTCTGTGGTTTTATCTTTCAATTCCATTCTTTATAACTAAGGATTTAAAAATATCGTCCAATCATTGGATGATCCACTATAGCTTTTCTCAAGTCATGAAAATCTACAGTGCCTTGCTGTGACCAAATCCTTTTACCACCAGGTTCGACTAATACGGTGTAAGAGAGTGCACCATTCCAAGCAGGATCTACGGCTTCTATCATTGCATATTTATCTTCCTCAGAATAGATGTAGTTATCCACAGCAGAATTACTTTGAGTAAGAAATTTT
>CALFUQ010000125.1 GCA_937929885.1 uncultured Saprospiraceae bacterium | reverse complement strand
GTAACAACACCTGTGCCTGCTTTTTCTATATACCAACCTTTGAACATAGCATGTTGAAAATCTGCTACAACTGGTGCTGCAACTTGGGCATCTTGACCTAAGATAAATCGCCAAAAGCCATCTCCTTTTAATACTTGCTCTGCATTTAATATCTCAAATGCTTGCCTGACATACATGGTGTCACCTGGCAGATATCTTATTTTATCTATATCAGGAACAGTAGAAGGGTCTACTTTTGTGGTCATAGATTTATCTGTATAACCATAATTTGTTCTTTCTTGGGTTTCTACATATCCTCTTATATAACAAGGACAATCTAATCCATTCCACTGGACGTAAGTCGTTGCGCTATTGCAAGAACGTACGATCTTACAAGGTGCAGGATCACCACATGCATCACATTCTTCTATAATTTGTAAAGTTACATTCATGTAGTCATCTGGGAAGCAATCTCCTTCTGCTTCTAGATTAAAGTAGTACTCGTGGGAAGGGTCATTGGCCGCATCACCAGCTGGAATTACAATTGATACTGAGGCTGTATCTAGATTACCATTACCATCAAGAAAGGTATCGTACTGCCATGTCACACCAGCTACAGGTGATCCTTGGTAAGTAGCAGAACCCTCTTCATATCTTAAGTGATTTATTCTATTTCCGTTGGCTGTGACCGTTGCCACAGCATATATATTACCTGCACCACTTGGACAGGCACCTATGTTATCCGATCCAAATTCATAAGTAAAATCATATCCTTCTAAAAATGGCACCCATACATAAGGTGTTGTTACAAAATCTTCTGTAATTGGTACCGTATGACCAGCTACGGTCGTATTATTATTTGTTTGAGATGTTTCGCCGTAGAAGAAACTTATTGGTTCAGCAAGATTTGCAAATTGCTGAAAGTCTTGTCCACAATTCCTTTTTCCATTGACTTCAACTCTAGAAATCGAGCATGCCAAAGCATTACAATTCATTGATCCATCTTCAGCACAGCCTATAGCAATTTCAACATCAAAATTAATTGTATTCCCTCCTGGTAAATCATCAAATATTCCATCACCATCTAAATCCTCTAAACCAATACCTGTACCATCTGGATCTGTCGTTAATTGAGAAAAATCAATCTCGATGGTGCTGCCTGATTCAATTACTGCAGCAGCAGGTAGTGGTGCTCCATTCATATTCACTGCAACCAAACTCAAATTTCCACCTAAGCAGGCATTCATTTTTAGACTAACATCTTGCCACAAGCCATCTAAGGGATCAGTGTTTGCACCTGTGATACTCATATCAAAACTAAGGTTGTCCCCACAAATTCCACCATACTCAACCATATTAGAATTTGCTACTGCATTAGCTGCGAAATCTGGTGTGAAATCTACTGCACCGTCCAAAGAGCTTGGTCCTCCGCATTTCTTACCATTACAACCATAAGTAGCTTTGTATTCTAAAAACATTGGATCATCTAAACAGCCATCAGCTTCATAGCATAATTGCACAGTTATTTGTTCATTAGCATCCATAATTACATCTCCATTACCAATGGTCATGATTTGAGTGCCATCTATTGTCCCAGTGAGATTTCCAGTAAGAGGATCAACTGTATAAGGTATAGGTGTATAGGAAGGTGCTGCTGTCCTAAATGCAACAACTCCATATTCAGACGAATGACCACAAACATCAAAATTGAAGTCCCCTAATTGAGCACCAAGTCCATCTTGTCTTATAATAATATTTTGACAGAATGGTGTGTTAGACGCAGTTATATTTAAGGTAGTAGGAGATACACTTAAGACGTTTAATACTGGGACTTTTATACCATTATTGAAGTTGCCTATCTCTTCTTCTAAGCCAGTACAACTTCCTTTTCCTGTTGCGGAATTTACATAAGTAAATTCATAGGATATGTCAAAGTTCAATGGGTCCTGACTATTGAAATCTACATCACAATCTGCTTGCATTCCGAAATTCATAATATATACTTCCGCTGAGTCTACATTAGAAATCAAGAACTGAGGATTAGATGCATCAGAAACGTCGTATTCTACTATTGACTTGCCATACTGCTCTTCTACAAATCCACCATAAGCCAAACCAGCATCGAAATTTACAGTAAGGATTAGATTTCCAAGTGGGCATTCGCCTGCGTTATACAACAGCATGGATACTGTATCAGCCACACCACAAAGGCTTAAGGAGTTTACTTGAGGATATCCTGCTATACCTTGCAAAGTTGCAAAAGATAGGTCTGGACACTCATCACATGACTCTAATAACATCGAAGCTGACTCAGCTATAACTGGGCTATAGTTTAAGCCAATGTTACTCTTTGAAGAAAGATAGGCGTTGTAAAACGTTTTTTCGCTATCACAATCAGCAAATTGGTATGCCAAATGCAGTTTTTCTGACTGAGATGTTGGGGTAACATCACTAGGATTCGAAGCCATCAGAATTGGGCATGAGAAAATTAAAAAGAAGAAGAATTGGATTGATAATCCAACTTTGTTAGTACGTGTATTCATTAATTTTTAGTTTTTCGCACAAGCGGCTTTAGCCATACTTGTAGCACCAGATTACTCTGGATTAAAAAATAAATCATACTATTCCTGGGAGGGAACTAACGGAAATTATGATGAAGACATACTTCTACACCCTTGACAAAACCCCATTAGCTACAAAATTAACAAGAAGATATTATATTACATAAATATAATATATGTTAATTGCTGATAATCATATTTTTAATTAACGTATATGTAGGTTTGAAGGAGCCGTATTTATAATGATTTTACCCTGACGCTACCCAAACCCTAAAGGGAACTTACCCGCAGTCTATTGGTACGTAGATTTTGTAAAAAAAAAGCTTCTCGATTTGCACCGAGAAGCCTTATGTAATCTTTAATTCTGCTTTTGAGATTAGTTACTAAGCAGTATTAATCTCTTCGTTAAGAGTTTATCTCCTAACTGTATCTGTACGTTATATACTCCTGAAGGTATATCACTAACATCTAGGGTAGTATTGGTTACTCCTTTAGACATTTTCCCTTCATACAAGGATGCTTTGATCAATCTTCCTTGTGTATTGTATATATCGACTTTCACTAATTTGCTTACATCTAGTGCTACTTCAATATTGACATCAGATATAGCAGGGTTAGGATAAATACTTACTCCATCATTTCTAATAGATGTAATGTCGACACTTATTTCATCACTAATTTGCTCTATTCCATCATTATCAACAGTACGCAATCTATAGTAGTATATACCATCTCTTTCTACATCATAGTCATTTACATCATAATTACTGTCAATACCTTTTACAGGCTGTCTTCCTAGACTATTGAATTCACTATCTGTTTCATGCCTTTTCTCTATCTCGTAGTATACAATCTCAGATTCTGATTTTGTCATCCAGCTAAGCTCTACGAAATCTGGCCTGTATCTACCTCCAAAGTTTAGGATATCAAATGGCTCTATTGCATCATCTATTAAACCGATATCCACATTAGAAACATGAGTACCAGGTTCCATCATGATGTAATCTGTTGTATTTAAGCCATTACTATGATCTACATCACTGTCCATTGTATCATCATTGCCTTTATGAGCTTCTGCAGTTTTTAATCCGCTAGGTGGATACACTTTTAAATAATATCCTTCTTTTCTCAGATTTGCAATGTTGTATTGTCCTTCTTCGTCTGAAGTAGCTGATCCCACAAGGTCGTTGTAAATATCATATGCTTCTATCAATACTCCAGGGACTACACTTTCTAATCCTTGTCTTACTCCATCTCCATTCTCATCATTCCAAACAAAGCTTCCTACTGATGATTGCGTATAGAATCCAGCTGCAAGGTCACATTTCTCTTGACCTGACAATACGGTAAAGGTCTCAGAAGTATTAGGTCCATTAGATTCATCAAAGTCACTGTCTTTAGTTTCATCATTTCCTTGATGAGGCGTTACTGCTACCAAACCATAAGCTGGTACATTAGCTTTTAAGTGGTATTCTCCTGGAGGAGCACAGAATTTAAAGTAGCCATCATCAGAAGGTGTCCCTGGCTTATGTCCAGTTAACTCAGAATCCCACAGCGTCCATGTACCATTTACTCTACGATATAATTCTATTTCTAGTCCGTTTATACCATTCTCATTATCATCTGCAATATGATTTTCATTTAAATCATACCATACTAACTCACCAATAGGTACGCACTTATAGAATCCAGCATCCCATGAAAGGTCAGCATCTCCTGACAAGTATGTGATCGTAGTTGTGTTAGGTCCATTACTATTATCAATATCACTATCTAACTCTGTGTCATTCCCCTGGTTAGCATCAGTCGTTAAAGGATACTGAGAAGGAGGAGTGAATTCTAAGTAATAGTCTCCAGGATACAATCCATCGAATAGGTAGAATCCATTTGAGTCTGTAGTTGTACTACCCACATAGGTACCATCACCTTTAAATAGTTTAACTGTAACACCTCCTAGTCCTGGCTCACCTGCATCCTGAGTTCCATCTCCATCTAGGTCATGCCATACATAGTTTCCAATCGCAGTCAAGTTCAATAACCCTACGTCTACATCGTGATTGTTCTCTCCCGCTTCTAATGTTATACAAGTAGTATTACCATTAAGATCAGCATCAGAGTCTTCATTTTCAGCTCCCTGTCCTGGGAATGTGAAATCACAACCTGCTGGCAAACCAGAGATATCAAAATTTAACTGGTAATCACCTGGTAGTAATAAATCAAATAAGTAGTAACCTGAAGCATCGGTAGTCACTTGTCTAATCTCTACTCCGTTGCAATCATAAAGAGTCACCACTACATTGCCAACCCCTGGTTCATTTACGTCTTGGATACCATCATTATTAAGATCTTTCCAAACTGTATCTCCTATCTCTCCTGTCACAAGAACGTCTGCTACATCATTGTCATCTTCGTCATCTCCATCTCCTTGCTCATCTATCTCATCATCATTGTCATCACCTGGTGTAACATCATTGTCATTATCAGGATTATCATCTGCAGTACTATCTGCATCATCTCCATCAGAGCCACTTATCTCTCCTTCATTAGTCCAACTCTCGTAAGTTGCACCTGCTGGAATTGTGATCTCTAAGAATATGCTGATCGTCTCAACATCTCCTGGCGCTAATGGTCCAGCATATGTATACTCTGCATAATTACCTACTGATGCCCAACCTACATTAGCTCCTCCAGCTGTGAAAATGAATCCTGTATTCAAGTAATCTGTGATTACGATATTGCTTGCAGCTACATTTCCTTGGTTATAAATGTTGAATTTAAATTCTACAATTTCACCTGGTAAATATGGACCTCTGTCATCAATAACTTTCTGCAATGCCAAGTCATAGATATCTATTAACTCATCATCTTGATCATCCTCAGACGGATCATCATTATCTTCTTCACTATCGATATCATCTCTTGGGTTACCATCGCCATCTTCAGAGTCTATTATCTCTGATACATTAAGGTATGCATCAGCTGCACTACATGCTTGTACTCTAAGCGTCAATGATACTTTCTCACAATCACTTGGATTTAAAGGTCCTGCGATTGTTGTTGAAACTGCACCTCCACTTTCTGTCCATCCTGCGCTAGAGATAAGTTCATATCCACAAGGGAATCTATCTTCTACAACTACATTCTGAGCAACAACAGATCCTGTATTACAAATTTGCATTTCGAATACTACATCTTGGCCATAGCTATATGGTCCTTGAGTAGTGATAGTCTTCTCTAACTCTAGGTCAAACACTTCAAACACTTCGTTGTCCTCATCATCTTCACTTTGATCTCCGTCATCATTGTCTGGTGTACTATCCCAGTCATCATCTTCTTGGTCGCCGTCTTCATCGTATACCTCTGTTATCTCAGTAACATTAGTATAGTCAGCAGCACTCGCGCCGTTAGCATTGAACTCTAAGACGATATCAACACATACCTCATCGCCTGGCGCTACTGGCCCAGCAAATGTATAATTCACTGTAGGTGCTGCTCCTGTCCAACTAGAATTAATTGCTGGATCATATGTGAATCCTGCAGGAATATAATCTGCTATAACAATGCTACTAGCTGTCATATTTCCTTGGTTAGTCACACATATGTTAAATGTAATGTCATCACCATATGCATATGGTCCCACCATACTAGGATCTAAACTCTTATCTATTGCTAGATCCATGATGCATAACTCCTGATAGTCATGATCGTCCTCGTCATTGTTTGCTCCATTTTGCTCATCATCCACAGGTGCTCCATCATTTATAGGATCTGTATCTGGGTCTGAATCGTCATCTTCTTGATCATCACCATTGAAATCTTGACTGCCAGTAATCTCCGCAAAATTAATCTGAGGATTGTCAGGATCAAAAGTCGTGATATCAAAGGTAATCTCTACAGTATCTATCTCTCCTGGTGCAAGTGGCCCAGGTATAGTATAAGTAGGGAAGCCTCCAAATGGACTTAAGAACCAATCATTATCATTCAAGACCATATCTTGATTAGGTAGCGTATAATCTATCAGTCCAATATTGTAAGCCATACAACCTCCTTGATTGGTAACTATAAGGTCAAATACTATCTGTCCTCCAGTGCCATCTCCATTACTCTCAAACCTACCACACTTTTTGATCAATGATAGATCACATTGACCCATGATTGTGAGTGGTTGATTATCTACATCATCTTCTCCATTAGGATCATTATTAGGATCGTTATCTGGATCAGAATCCACATCTTCTTGTGGGTCTCCTCCTTCATCTGTTGCATCACTAATCTCACCATAGTTAATATATGTTTCCCCATTGACTGCAGTCATAAGAACTGTCAATGTGATATCTACTGTAGTCGACTGCCCTGGAAGCAATCCACCTGATGGGAGATCTCCGTTTAGTACAGTCAATGTAGTAAAGGCTGGATTAACTCCTGACCAGTCTGCATCATTCAATGCGAAGTCTGCTGGGATATAATCTGTTACCTCTATATTATCTGCAGGAATCTGCCCCTGATTAAATATTGTGAATGTAAACGTCACATCATCACCAGGCATCACATCACTTGTCTGTCCAGCTGTTAATGACTTAGATAACGCAAGATCAAATTCTAACACATCAAATGGCTCGTCATCTATATCATCTTCACCTGCTGGATCATTAGATGGATCATTGTCTGGATCACTATCTGTATCCTCTTGTGGCATACCATCTTCATCTGTTGCGCTACTGATCTCTGCCCAATTAGTCATGTCGCATACTGCGGCATCTAAAGGATTATCAAGCTTCAATGTGATATCTACACTTGCAACACCATTAGGTATTAATCCTCCTGCAGGAATATCTCCATCTGCAACTGTCAATATATAAGTAGCTGTCGTTCCTAAATCAGTCCAGTCAGCATCGTTAAGTGATGTGCAACTAGGTAAGTAATCTGTAATCTCAATGCTATCAGCATTTATGTTACCCTGATTCACTACACTTATTGTAAATGTAATATCATCCCCTGGGGCTATTGCACTTGCCTGTCCATCTTTCAACTCTTTGCTCAATGCAAGATCAAAGTCTAATAGTACTACTGGCACATCATCAATGTCATCTTCGTTAGCTGGATCATTACTATCATCTCCATCTGGTGTGCTATCTGTATCATCTCCTTTATCTCCACTAATCTCTGCCACGTTAGTCAAGTTACAAGCAGGGTCTACAGGGTTATCTAATAGTAAAGTTATCTCCACTGATGCCATTGCACCAGGTAGGAGTCCTCCTGCTGAGATATCTCCATTTGCTACTGTCATAAGATAAGTTGCATCAGTACCGCTTACAGTCCAATCAGCATCTGCTAAAGTCATACATGTAGGAATATAATCCGTTATCTCAATCGAATCTGTAGCAAATTGTCCTTGATTCACTACTGTGATATCGTAGGTAATTAAATCACCTGGCGCTACTGCACTTGATTGACCTGCAGCTAGATCTTTTGATAATGCAAGGTCAAATTCCAATATAGTAAATGGCTCGTCATCGATGTCGTCTTCATCTGGCGCATCATTAGAGTCATCATTATCTGGAGTACTATCAATATCTTCCTGTGGCATACCATCTTCATCCGTTGCACTACTAATCTCTGCCCAGTTAGTCATATCACATAAAGGATCCACTGGATCATCCAGCCTTAGTGTCACGTCTACACTAGCCACTCCATTAGGTGGTAATCCTCCTACTGGTATATCTCCATCTGCCACTGTCAATACATAAGTAGCCGTAGTACCTAGATCAGTCCAGTCTGCATCATTTAATGATGTACAACTAGGTAAGTAATCTGTGATCTCTATGCTATCAGCATTTATGTTTCCTTGATTCACTATACTTATCGTGAATGTAATATCATCTCCTGGTGCTACAGCACTTGCTTGACCAGTTGCTAGATCCTTACTTAATGCAAGATCAAAATCTAATAGGTCAACTGGCACTTCATCGATATCATCTTCTCCTGCTGGATCGTTACTATCATCACCATCTGGAGTACTATCCGTATCATCTCCTTTATCTCCACTTATCTCTGCTACGTTAGTCAAATCACATGCAACCCCTACTGGATTATCAAGCAATAGAGTAATCTCTACAGAAGCCATTGCTCCAGGCACTAAACCTCCTGATGCTATATCTCCATCAGCAACTGTCATTAAGTATGTAGCGTTAGTACCACTAGCCGTCCAGTCTGCATCCGCAAGCATCATGCAAGCAGGGATATAGTCAGTGATCTCGATAGAGTCAGTAGTTATCTGACCTTGGTTAACCACTGTGATTTCATACGTAATCAGATCACCTGGTGCTACAGAACTTGACTGACCTGCTGCAAGCCCTTTAGATAGCGCAAGATCAAATCCTAATATGCCAAATGGTTCGTCATCGATATCATCTTCCCCAGGAGGATCATTCGAGTCATCATTATCTGGTGTACTATCATCGTCTTCTTGAGGCATACCATCTTCATCTGTTGCACTACTAATCTCTGCCCAGTTTGTCATGTCACATAAAGGATCTACTGGATCATCTAGTCTTAATGTTACATCCACACTGGTTACACCATTAGGTGGTAAACCTCCTACTGGTATATCTCCATCTGCAACTGTCAATACATATGTAGCTGTAGTTCCTAAATCAGTCCAGTCTGCATCATTTAAAGATGTACAACTTGGAAGATAATCTGTGATCTCTATACTATCTGCATTTATGTTTCCTTGATTCACTACACTTATCGTAAATGTGATATCATCTCCTGGTGCTATTGTATTTACTTGACCAGCTGCTAAGTCTTTGCTTAATGCTAGATCAAAGTTTAATAAGCTAATCGGTACATCGTCTATATCATCTTCATCAGATGGATCATTACTATCATCACCATCTGGAGTACTATCTGTATCTTCTCCCTTGTCTCCACTTATCTCTGCAACATTAGTCAGATCGCAAGTAGGACCAACAGGATTATCAAGTAACAGTGTTATCTCTACCGTAGCCATAGCCATTGGCACTAAACCACCTGCAGCGATATCTCCATTAGCGACTGTCATAAGATAAGTCGCATTAGCTCCAACTGCGGTCCAATCAGCATCTGCCAAGGTCATACATGCAGGGATGTAATCTGTGATCTCTATAGAATCAGTTGTAAACTGTCCTTGATTGATTATTGTGATACTGTATGTCACTAGGTCTCCTGGTGCTACAGCACTTGCTTGTCCTGGTGCTAAGTCCTTACTTAACGCAAGATCAAATTCTAGTAAGGCAACTGATGCTGGATCATGATCATCTTCGTCTCCATTACCACCATCTACTTCGTCATCTCCACCGAAAGTATCATTACCGTCATCATTATCTGATGTACTATCTGTATCATCAATCGGGTTACCATTAGCATCAGTATCATTACTTATCTCTGACCAGTTAGTTAGGTCACAAGAAGAATCTGCATTATCTGCAACTTTCAATGTGATATCTACTTGAACAAAGTCACCAGGTAATAAACCACCTGTTGCAAGATCACCATTGACAACAGACAGCGTCGTGACTACAGGTCCTGCAGCAGATCCTGCCCAATTAGAATCGGCGTTCTCCATACAGCTAGGTATGTAATCAGTAACTTCAATATTATCAGCCGCTATTGTTCCTTGATTGTAAACTGTTATTGTAAATGTCACATTATCCCCTGGAGCAACATTAGTTGCCTGACCATTCGCTAATGCCTTTGTCAATGCAAGGTCAAAGAAATTAATCACGATTTCTTCTGGATCATGATCATCTTCGTCACCATTAGCACCTCCCGTCTCATCATCTGTTGGAGGGCCATCATTACTATCATCATTATCTGCAGTACTATCCATGTCATCTCCATCATCATCACTGATCTCTGCATGGTTTGTAATTGTCGTTCCTTGTGGAGCGTTTAGATCTACTGTCGTTACAACAATTATATCATAACATTGATTTGCCAAAAGCCCTCCTGCTGGTAACTGACCATTAGCAACGCTAACTGTTGTTGAAACCGAAGCACCTGTAGCTCCCACCCAGCCATTAGCTGTATTCACAGCATTAGAAGCATTGAATACCATACCTGTAGGAATGTAATCTGTTACTTCAAAATATTCTGCTGGGATCTGACCTTGATTACAAACTGTAATTGTGAATGACACATCGTCACCTGGATTATAAACCCCTGTTTCTCCAGGGGTAAGTTTCTTAATCAAACTAAGATCGTATTCGCACCCAGTAACTTCCACATCAATTATGCAATCAGTCGTACATCCATTTGCATCTGTCACTACAACAGTATAACTGCCTACTGCTAAGTTATTGAATACTGCTCCTGTCTGATTAGCACCTCCGTTAATTGAGTACATGAATGGAGCTACACCACCTACAATTGTTGTTGTTATTGTTCCATCATCTTGACCTTGACAACCACTTGGTGTCGAAGCTAAACTACATGTTAATGCTTCTGGCATCACGATAGTTACATCACAAGTAGTGGTGCATCCTTCGCTATCCGTAATGGTAACTGTATTAACTCCAACAGCTAATCCTACTGCTACTGCAGAAGTTTCACCTGAAGGCCATGCATATGTATATCCAGGTACTCCTCCAGAAGCTTCTACTGTTGCACCTCCATCTGATTCTCCGAAACATGAGATGTCTACTACACTTGAAATATTGCATAATAGTGATGTCGCTTCTGTGATCGTAACTGAGCAATCAGTGGAACAACCATCTGTATCAGTCACTATGACGCTATAAGTACCTCCCGATAATCCTGTTATCGCTGCTGTCGTTGTACCATCACTCCATGCATATGTATATGGTCCATTCCCACCTACTACTGCTACTTCGGCTGCGCCATCACTAGCACCTGCACAACTTACATTGTTAGATGAAATTATCTCACAAGTAAGACCTGATGTAGTACCAATCACCACTTGACAAGAAGTCGTACAATTATTTGCATCTGTAACAACCACTGTATGGGTCCCTGCATCTAAGGCAACTGCGGTTGCAGTCGTCTCAAGGTTATCCCATAAATAAGTATATCCTGCTGTTCCTCCTACTGGAGTAACTGTCGCACTACCGCTAGCCATCATACATGCAGTTTCAGTTTCTGCGACTACTGTACAAGTAAGGGCTACTGGTTCTGCTAATTCTTGGCTACATGTACTCGTGCATCCTTCAGCATCTCTTACAGTGACTGTATGCAAGCTTGCATCTAGCCCAATAAAATTACCTCCTGATTGATATGGTCCACCATCGATGCTAAACTCTAAAGCTCCAGTACCTCCTGTTCCACTCACAGTGATCGTACCACTTTCATCTCCATTACAAAGTAAATCAGAGAAGTCTATAATTGAACAAGTTACTGGGGTTGGTTCTATTATTTCTATTTCACAAATAGTAGTACATCCTGCTGCATCTGTTATAGTTACAGAATTAGTTCCAAAGACAAGTAAAGAAGCAGAAACTGTTGTTTCACCGCTTGACCATACGTAGCTATATCCTGGTGTACCTCCAGTGGCACTTACTGTAGCTCCTCCGTCAGAAAGTCCATTACAAGAAATATCATTGTCTTTTACTATTGTACAAGTAAGTAGTGAAGCTTCCTCTATGGTAACAGTACACTCTGTACTACATCCATCAGCATCCGTAACTACTACATCATATACTCCACCTGCTAAACCTGACACTGCTGCTGTGGTCATCATATTACTCCAAACATAAGTATATGGTCCACTTCCTCCAGTTCCTTGTACTTCTGCAGTTCCGTCTGCTGCTCCATTACAACTCACATTGGTAGAGCTTATAATCTCACATGCTAACCCTGATGTAGAGTTTATCACTACTTGACATGTAGTAGTACATCCATTGTCATCAGTAACTGTAACTGTATGTGTACCTGCACTTAATGTAGTTGCAGTAGCTGTTGTCTCTAAATTATCCCATAGGTATGTATAGCCTGGTATACCTCCGTTTACTAAAACAGAAGCCTGACCATTATCTAATCCACATGCTGTTGGCTCATCTTCGAAAGCCATACAAGTTAGTGCTGTAGGTTGCGAGAGCGCTTGCACACATGTAGTTGTACATCCGTTTTCATCTCTTACTGTTATGGTATGAATCGTTGCGTCTAGACCAGTGAAGTTTCCTCCAGTTTGGTAAGGTCCGCCATCTATACTGTATTCTAATACGCCAGTTCCTCCTGTTGCTGAGACTGTTATTGATCCACTTTGATCTTCATTACATGATAGGTTAGTGGATGCATCAATACTGCACTCTAGCGCGAGTGGCTCTAGAATGAAAACTTCACAAATCGTCGAACAACCATCAGCATCTGTCACTGTAACAAAATTAGTCCCAGCTGCTAAATTAGAAGCTACACTAGTAGTTGCTCCACCAGTCCAAAGGTATGTATAACCAGGAGTTCCACCTGATGCTTCTACCCCAGCGGATCCATCACTGATTCCATTACAAGTAACATCAGAATTCTTAACTGCTCCACATAGTAGATCAGTTGCCTCTGCAATTGTAACAGAACAAGTAGTCGTACAATTAGTAGCATCTGTAATAGTCACGTTGTATGTTCCTCCCGCTAGTCCTGTTATAGCTGCTGTATCATCGCCATTACTCCATGCATATATATACGGCGCCGTACCTCCTGATGCTTCTACAGTAGCTGATCCGTCTGCATCTCCATTACACCCTACATCTGTACTTCCCGTTATTTCACAAGATAAACCAGATGAAGATTCTATGACTACTTGACATGTGGTCTCGCAATCATTTGCGTCAGTTACTATCACTGTGTGAGTACCTGCACTTAATGATGTCGCTGTAGCTGTTGTTTCTAAATTATCCCATAGGTAAGTATAGCCAGCCGTACCTCCTGCTGGAGTTACTGTTGCTTGTCCTATATCCATACCACAAGCCGTAGGTTCTTCCGCTACTGCATTACAAGTTAATACAATAGGCTCTGAAATTGCTTGCGAACAATTTGACAAACATCCACTAGCATCTCTTACTGTCACCGTATGAGTACCTGCCGCTAATCCTGAGAAGCTTCCACTCATTTGGAATGCTCCTCCATTGATACTGTATTCTATATTACCTGTACCTCCTGTCGAACTTGCAGTTATGGTACCTGAGTTATTAGCATTACAAGTAAGATCAGTAAATGCGTCGATATCACAAGACAATGCTATTGGTTCAACTATAGAAACTTCGCATATAGTAGTACATCCAGCTGCATCCGTTATGGTAACAAAGTTAATCCCGCTTGCGAGTGCATTAGCTTCCGGTGTTGTCTCGCCTCCTGTCCATGCATATGTATAACCTGGAGTCCCTCCTGAAGCACTTACTGTAGCTCCTCCATCTGTCACTCCATTACATGATATATCATTATCTTTTACAATTGTACAAATTAATTCTGTTGCTTCACTTATTGTTACTGAGCATATGGTTGTACAGTTAGTTGCGTCTGTGATTGTCACAGTGTATGTACCACCTGACAAACCAGTTATACTTGCTGTCGATGCGGTGTTACTCCACGCATAGGT
The DNA here is from genome assembly GCA_937929885.1 of uncultured Saprospiraceae bacterium. Classification (GTDB taxonomy): domain Bacteria; phylum Bacteroidota; class Bacteroidia; order Chitinophagales; family Saprospiraceae; genus CALFUQ01. The sequence goes on along the minus strand of CALFUQ010000125.1, from coordinate 8,088 downwards.
GAATGGCGCTGTACCACCTGTTGCTGTTACCGTAGCTGATCCATCTGCTGCTCCATTGCAACTAACATCTCCACTTGCAGTGATTTCACATTCTAAACCTGATGTAGAAGTTATAACAACTAAACATGAAGTGACACAATCATTTGCATCTGTGACAGTAACCGAATGTGTTCCTGCCGTTAACGCTACTGCTTGAGCAGTTGTTTCTGTATTATCCCATAGGTAAGTGAACGGTGCAGTCCCTCCTGCAGGAGTTACTGTAGCTTGTCCATTACTCATACCACATGCTGCTGGATTATCTTCTGAAGTCGTACATGTTAAGGCTGTAGGATCAGTTAGTGTAATATCACAAGTACTGAGACAATCGTTAGCGTCTCTCACTGTGATCGTGTGTGCCCCTGCGCTTACTCCTGTGAATGTTGCTCCTAACTGGAACCCACCACCATCAAGGCTATACTCTAATGTTCCTGTGCCACCAGTACCTGATACTGTAACCGTACCAGAAGCAGTAGCTGCACATGTAGGATCAGAAGAACCTGTTATTGTACATGTTACAGCTGGTGGATCGACGATGTCAACAGTACAAGTAGTTATACATCCATTTGCATCTGTAACAGTCACTGTATTAGTCCCTGCTGCTAGTGCCGTGGCAATCGCTGTAGTCTCTCCAGATGTCCAAGAATATGTGTATGAGCCTGTACCTCCTACTGGATTTACTGTAGCTCCTCCATCTGAAAGTCCATTACAAGAAATATCTGAATTCTTTGTTACCGTACAAGTAAGATCTACAGGTTCGGTGATTGTCACAGAACATACAGACTCTAAATCATTGTTGTCCGTGACTGTCACGCTATATGTACCTGCTATTAGGCTAGTTGCAGTTGCGGTAGTTTGTACTGGTGCAGAATTCCAAGAGTAACTGTAAGGGGCAAAACCTCCAGTTGCAGTTACTGTTGCCGATCCAGTTGCATCACCATGACATAATATGTCTACTTGGGTTGTGGTACAACCTAACTCTGAACATGCAGCTGGTGCATCATAAGTTTCTTGGTCAAAACAGGTTGCTTCGCATGTAAAGAATGCTGAGACATTTACCCCTACTGCTCCATTTGCTGTTAAGCCCGTCACTATGAAAGTCTCAGATCCACTACCGTCTATAGAGAAAGTTTGTCCGCCGATATTGATCAAGCAATCTGGTGCAGCGCCATAGGCTATAGTAACCGTAAGATCATAAGTACTTGTCGCAGGATCACATTCGCTTGGCATTACTGATACTATAGTAAGTGCGCAAGGAAGATCAGTACATACTTCATCGATTTCATCTGCTACTCCATCATCATCTGTATCTAATTGAGATTGATTATATAGGCCTTCTCCAGAAGTTGGGTCGCCTAATGTTCCATCTTCACATGCTGTATAAACGCCATCCCCTACTGCAGGTTCTGCAGCTGGATCATATTTTACATGGACTATTAAACAGTAGGAATGAATTTCACCACCAGCTATTATTTGATCTTCTGCTAGTTTAAAAGTATCGGATAAAGCTAACATCAGAGGTCCTGGATTAGCAGGATTACCTGTAGCATCCGATGTATATTCTGCGCCACATATCTCTATATCATCATCAAATCCTGGAATGTCATTTAGGTTATAATCACCTTCTCCCATTCCATCATTTGTTACAGTGATGGTCCACTTAACATCATATTCGCCAGGCGCTGTTTCTGTCAAACTTGTGAATGCTTTTTCATGCGAAATATTAGGTGGGCATATAAGGGCTCCAGATGGAATCTCTAGAGATTCACATATACATTGGTCTACTCCATCATTATTAGGAGTTCCAATTCTTGCCATTATTCCATATTCCGGATTACACGTTCCTGGAGGCACTGTCCCTGAAATTGTTACTGTCGTACCAGCCGCAACTGGTCCACTTATTACTTCTGACTGTACATATGCTCCTACTGTTCCAGAAGCAGTTACACAATGAATATCAACTACTAGAATTTCTCCTGCATCTATCTCCATACTATCCAGTGTAATAGGAATATTATATTCTATTGAACCATCTTCGGTACAGTTAAATACCGCATCATCATCATAATTAACTTCAGTTTTCTCAGTAGTAAATATTATTTCTTTTTCACCCGTAAGGGTTTGTACATTCTCACATAAACCTCCTGCTTCTCTTGTACAAACTATATCTCCAGCACTTGCTCTCACTTGTACATTCATTGCACCTACTCTATCACACTCTACATCCTGAGCATTAGACACTTCATAGGTGAAGCACATATTCACAGGGTTAGTGATATCTATAGGTGTGGCTGGGAATGCAAGTACTACAGTTGTAAATCCTGCAGCATCCGTAACATCATATGCATAAGTCACGCAATGCGCTGGATTTGCTGAACAGCACATTACAGATCCAGATACGAAATCTACGCCTGGGTCTAATGTAATGTAAACTGAATCACTAGGTGAAGTCATGTTAGATCCTAAGCTTACAAAGTCTATATTCACTTCTACTTCATTAGCTTCGTCACATCCTCTAAGTTCTGGCAATGCTGCCATAACGGTTACGGATGCTCCGTGTGGTTGATTGACACCATCTATAGATAAGTCTTGTGATCTTACTCTTACTCCATTGTTAATAGCTGGATCACCGCAAGGCCTTTTACCAAACGCTTGAAACAACAATCCACTAGAAGATATAAAATCACAATCTGTTTCCATATCGAAGGTTATACATGCCTCTCTATCAGTTGGTGCTAATGCATCAATCGTACCTGGCATACCTTCTGCTGTCATTGCAGAATGTGCTTCTACATCAATCAACAACAAATTTCCACTTTGTGAAAAGCTTGCAGCTTCAATGTTACCACTACCACATGGATATTCTACTTGTATATTATTTATCGAAGTCCCAGACGGTATCAACATTGACAATCTAGGATCATTCAGATATGCTGCTTGTGCACTTGTCATTTTTAACCCAAAAGATTGCGTCTCGCAAAGTTGCATTGGAACTACTGGTTGCGTTTCGAATGCTAACTGTACTTCTGACATAAGTGGTAAACCAATAAGCTGTACTGTGTCTGCACATGACAAATCTCCAATATCGGCTGGGTAAGCGGTACATCCAAATCCTGATAGTACATTAATCCTTACGGTATCACACTCAGAGCTTGCTGCACAAACTGTATATGCACTTGAGTTACTTGCAGGGTTATCTCCTAATTGATAAAATCCATTTGCATCTGGAGCAACAGGTGCACCTGCTGCATCTTGCACAGTATGGTTAGATCCTCCGTCTATATAGAACCAAGTATATGGTGCATCAATATTGTTACTACCATTATTGAGAATAACATCCCAACATCCAGTACTTGAGCTAAACTGTACTGTACCTCCACCTGTCAAGAAAGGTTGCGGTCCATCATATTGTATCTGAGCTAGACCAGAATTACCTGTTGTAGCATTACAATTTTGTAATGCTATATAATTCATATCTGGAGAATGGCAACCATTACCAATTACTTGCCCAGAGAATCTTGTATTGTACAAGCCTGGCTCTGCATCACATGTTGGATCAAGATTAAGGCTTAAAAGATAACTCCAGGTCTCATCACTCTCTAATAATGTTCCACCATATCCTTGGAAGAATTGCTTTAAATTACAAACGGTCAAAACACCTCCTGCATGTGTAATATCTGCATCTGGCACAGGCAGGCCAGCAAAGGTTACACTTCCAGGTCTGTACGCAAGTGCGTCATCCAACTCGATTGTGAATTTGTCAGGAATCGTAAATGGTCTATATTCATTAGGATACCAAACATCTCCAGTCTGAGTATTTATATAGTATCTCAGATAGTATAGTAACCTACCATCACATCCATTAACAGTCTGTGGTGTTGGCGTATATGGTGAGAAGTAATGTCTGTAAACATTCATGAAATCATTGTAGTGATCACATGTATACTTATTTTCATCACTCGGATTAACTCCAGTTGGGTTTTCAATATAGCTGCTATAGACTTCATTATCTGCAACATATTGATTAAAGCTAGAGGCATGATATGCAGTAGTGACTCTATATAATGCACAAAATACTATGGAATCACCATCTACCCAATTGTCCTTACAAGAAGATAAATCATACTTAGCCAAATCATCTACTCCTGCTCCAGGTGTATCTTCTATAGTAGGTGTGACTGTACATGTAAATGAAGGACTTCCATCTGCAGGGAATATTGTTGCAACCGCATCAGGTAGGGGTTCAAATAAATTTTCTGTTTCGTAATATGTACAATTAAGATTGAGATCATTAAGATCGAACTCAACATAAAGATGATTAAAAGGTACACCAGCGTTAGGTCCTATTGTATTAGGATGAACGTAGATCTCCCATGTACCTTTAAGCGTATCACAATTAGATGCTCTATGTAATTCTACATCAGCTGGATCAGCTGTACCGGTCCCATCAGGAATTCCATCGTTATTAAGATCTTCTAGACCAAGGCTTATTCTTTCTAAAGTAAATAATTTAGGTGTTGCTCCTCCTTCTGGACATGGGTCTGGGCAATGCATCACATAGGTTCTTGATAGGCACTTTAAATGGTAAGTAGACCCTTCACAATTATCGTCATATTGTCCTTCATGCCACATTCTTATACTCTTAGTTCCACCTCCAGTTGCGCATGTCGCTTTAAGCGGAACAAGCAAAGTACCAGATCCATTAGAGACGCCATTATGTGGATAGATTACACATATCGTATCACCTACTTGTGTTACTGTAACATTTACACCTTTGAAAACTTCAGTACCACTACCATTATATAAAAGTCCCGTATTAGAGACATCAATCTTCATCTCAGTTGATCCCTCAGTAGTTGACTTCGTATTATTATAAAAATTAGAGTAATTTACTTGTAGATCAAACTCATCACAATCTCTCATATCAGTAGGCATATCCACGGTATACCTGTATAATTGTCTGCCACCATATGCTATTCCTGCTCTTGCTTTTCCATAATTATTTATACCACAAGCATCTTGATATGAGTATGTTCTATTGAAGTAGTACCAAGCGATATCTGCATTACATTCTGCATCACATTCTTGAGTTAAATTATTTGAATACGTTGGAATCTCCACATATATGCATTCCCCTGGTTGTACAATGATTCCTTCTAACTCGTATGCTACAGCTCTATGGTGCGTTTCAACTGAACAATCTGTTTGCAAGAAATTTCCAGTATATAAGGATGTTTGAGAAGATGTAGTACCTAGAGAACCACCTGCAGCATCGAATATTTGTCCTTGCTCAAGTGTAAAGTAATTTTGCCCAGTACCACTCCCTGGTGTATTGTTATGAAGCTCAAATGATAAATTAGTAGCAGCTCCCCCGCCAGTATTACAAAGTTCAAATCTCTGAATAACGGCTGTGCCCCCTGTTGCAGCATTTTGACCTTTAAAGCAATAATCTTTATTTACATCTCCGTCAAATCCGAAACTTAGATCTGGAACAAGGTTAGGAATATTGGTTTGTTGTTGTATTTCACCTGCAGACATACAAACACCAGGGCAACCCCAGTATGCTCCATAATATGAATCGTTATCACAGCCAGTAACGTCATAACATCGCTCTAGCATTATTTGCTCACCATTTTCTAAGAAATCATCTCCATCACCGAACTCTGCAATGATTGCTGCATCTAACCAATAGCATAAAGTATCTCCGTTTAAGATAGGTGTTAATACAGTACCTAAAGGCGTAGTAACTGAAGTCGTTACTGTACCTGGGCCATCTATGATATAATATTTTACAGAATCTAAATACCCCAGTCCACCATTTGTCAACGTAACATTCCTACATACATTCTCGCCGATAGCAGCTGTAATAGGTCCATCACTTGCCAAACTAAGGGATGGTGTTGATAGATCATAACTATTTAGGTTTGGATTATTTTCAATCACACAACCATCATCACCACAAACTTCTATCTCGTCCTTAAATATCCCCCCAGCCATCTGATGCGCTGTGGCATCACAGTCTGCAACTCTACAGTATTCAAATGTAAATTGATTAGCAGCACTTAAATCCGCTGGTTCAATTGAAAACACCGGTGCTCCTAAATCAGAAATATCCAACTCGGTAACATCTACATTAAAGTTAGAATCAACTACTTGCATACATCCAGGTACATATAGTACACCAGGAGGCATAGTAATCGTGATAGTCGAATTATCCGCCGCATTACTTGATATTACAACTCGTGCTGAGTTAACAAATACTTCGCTTTGACAAACACTAACATCGTCAGTTGGTAGTGGGTTTGAAGCCGCATCATTATACAGAATTGTGTATTGTGCAGAAAGCTTAGAACCTAAAAGGCAAAGCATAAAAACTATAGCACATGGAATAATAATTTTTTCCATGAATCTGCCGATTAGATTTTCATTTCGGAAGCTTGTACGAAATTTTGTATTGTAGGACATCCCTTAAGTTTTAATATGGTTTACGTGTAAAACTTATGGTATTAGAGAAAATTCGTAGTCAAAAGTCTAGTTTTTGAGTAGCCTAGACTATTGGAGTAATAGAGTACAACAATCATACCATATTACGAATATTTATAATGTATTAATTGTTGATTATAAGTGATTTAATTCAAAAAATTGTGTGACTTTTAAAAATTTTATAGTCAATATTTAATTTGATAAGCTTAATATCCTATAATAAAAAGCAGCTCGCAAGAATTAACTTGCAAGCTGCTTTCGGGATTCAATTACTGTTTCTAATTAGTTCTTTAATAAGATCAATCTTCTAGTATATAAATCATCACCTAAGTAAATCTTCACATTGTAAACTCCTGCTGGTATATTACTTATGTCGATTACCTTATTAGTAGTTCCTTCTTTCAATGGACCTTCGATTATAGATCCTACAATCAATTGTCCTGTCGTATTATACATGTCTACTCTAACCTCTTTGTCAGCTGACAGATCTATCTTTATACTTACATCTGATACCGCTGGGTTAGGGAAGATTGCTATTCCATCTTCTCTTTCTCGCTCAATTGATACACTTATTACTTCGCTCAACTGATCACTTCCATCCATATCAAAACTTCTAAGTCTATAGTAGTACACACCTGCTAACTCAACATCGTAATCATTTAGATTGTACTTACTGTCTCCACCTTGAGCAACTTTCCTGCCGATGGCAATAAACTCATCTTCCGACTCATGTCTTCTTTCTATTTGGAAGTACTCGGTGTTGATTTCCGATTTAGTAGCCCAACTTAGGTAAACATAATCTGGGCGATATTGACCTGTAAAGCTTAATAGCTCAATAGGTAGTACTGCACCTACTACTAAACCTGCATCCACATTTGGCATAAATACCCCTGCTTCCATTTGGTAATAGCTAGTTGTATTATCACCGTTGCTGTGATTCACATCTGAATCTATCGCATCGTTTGTTGTTGCATCAGGAGTCGTTAATTGATATCCTTGAGGAGGACTGAATCTTAAGTAGTATCCTTCTCTTCTTAAGTAATCAATCTTATAATTACCGTTAGCATTAGTTACATCAGAACCTACCATATCATTGTAGATATCGTATGCTTCTACCAATACACCTTCTGCTGGACTTTCTCCTGATGTTCTAATACCATCAGCATTATCATCAAACCAAACTACCTGTCCGACTGATGCCATTGGGTGATATCCTGCTCCTAGATCACATCTTACATCTCCAATCACTACTGTGAATTGATCTGTTGTGTTAGGTCCATTTGCTCCGGTGATATCACTATCTGTATCTGCTGTTCCGCTACCTGGGAAAGCTGGTACAATACCTGTTGGAGGTGTTAAAAACTCTAGATAATAAGTACCTGGAGGCGCACAGAATTTATAGTAGCCATCTCCTGATGCTTCCGCTGGATTAAGCCCAGTAAACTCTGTATCCCACTTAACAAATTCTCCTGCTACTTCTCTCCATAGGATTACTTCTATTCCATTGATACCATTTTCATCGCTATCTCTGATGTCATTAGTATTTTTATCATACCATACATACTCTCC
>CALFUQ010000124.1 GCA_937929885.1 uncultured Saprospiraceae bacterium | reverse complement strand
ATTGACTAAGCTAGACGGGACAGCTAAAGGTGGTGTTGCTATTGGAATATCAGATCAGTTTAAGATTCCGATCAAATATATAGGAGTTGGCGAAGGAATGGACCATCTACAAGTATTCAATAAGAGAGCATTCGTAGAATCATTGTTTAAATAGATCTACAACCTAGCGTAACAATAAATTATTAAAGTCGTCTTAAAGTAGTATCCTAACCTTGATTCTAGCCGGACTAGGTCATAACTATGCAGTAGAATGAAAAAAATACTTTTATCACTTACTCTACTAATTTCGTTCAGTTACTCTATAGCTGCACAGAATAATAGTGTTAGCCTGCTAAAATTTGAAGACAGAGAACTTGATCTGGGAGATGTAAAGCATGGAGATGTAATAGAGTCTAGCTTTTACTTCACCAACATAAGTGAAGAAACAGTCAATATTGATCTCGTTAGTTCTTGCGAGTGTACAGATGTAGACTGGCCACGTAGACCTATTCTTCCTGGTGAAACTGGTGAAATTAAAATCACCTTCAACTCTGAAATGAAAGAAGAATCAGAAGTAGTAGATGTCGACGTATATCTATTGAATGAAGATCCTGAGACTGGTAATACAATGGCAGAATACCTTACTTATAAGTACAATCTAATTAAAAATTAGTCACTTAGTTTTAGAACCTCTAGGAACGCTTTCTGTGGTACTTGCACTGACCCTATCTGTCTCATCTTCTTTTTACCTTTCTTCTGCTTTTCTAATAGCTTTCTCTTACGAGTGATATCACCACCATAACATTTGGCGGTTACATCTTTTCTAAGCGCTGAGATAGTCTCTCTTGCTACGATTTTAGCACCTATCGCCGCTTGGATAGCAATGACGAATTGTTGTCTAGGTAAAAGCTCTTTGAGTTTCTTACAGATTTTCCTTCCGAATGTGTCAGCTTTAGCACGGTGAACTAGAGATGAAAGTGCATCTACTGAATCACCATTTAGCTTGATATCTAATTTTACAAGATCAGATTGTCTATAATCAATTGGTGCATAATCAAAAGAGGCATAACCTTTAGAAATAGATTTTAGCCTATCATAAAAGTCAAAAACAATCTCTGCTAACGGCAACTCAAAAGTTAACTCTACTCTCTCAGTTGTTAAGTAAGTTTGATTCTTAAGTATCCCCCGCTTATCTAAACACAAAGTCATAATCGCTCCTGTAAACTCAGGCTTGGTGATGATTTGAGCTTTAATATATGGCTCTTTTACATGATTAAGTTTAGTCTGATCAGGCAGATCAGATGGCGTATTAATCACCAACTCTTCTCCTTTATTTGTAAATGCTTTGTATGATACGTTTGGTACTGTGGTGATAACTTCCTGGTCAAACTCACGAGAAAGTCTCTCCTGTATAATCTCCAAGTGAAGCATTCCCAAGAACCCACATCTAAATCCAAAACCAAGAGCAATCGAAGTCTCTGGTTCATAAACTAGAGAAGCATCATTTAACTGTAGCTTTTCTAAACTATCTCTTAAGTCTTCGAAGTGTTCATTTTCTATGGGATAGATCCCTGCAAATACCATTGGTTTAACAACTTCAAAACCATCTATGGCTGCTGCGCATGGATTTTCTGTCTGGGTGATAGTATCCCCTACTTTTATCTCTTTTGATTCTTTGATACCTGTAATGACATAGCCTACGTTTCCTGCCTTCATTATCGTCTTAGGTACTTGGCCTATTTGTAATATCCCTATTTCATCCGCAGAGTATTCTGCTCCAGTATTCACAAATGTGATTGCGTCTCCCTTATTCAATACTCCATTCAAAATTCTGAAGTAAGCAATCACTCCTCTATAAGAATTAAACACCGAATCAAATATCAACGCTTGTAAAGGTGCTGTTTCATCTCCTTCTGGAGCAGGGATTCTTTCTACTGCTGCCGCTAAGATATCATCTACCCCTATCCCAGTCTTTCCACTTGCAAGTATTATTTCTTCTCTTTTACAACCTATTAAATCTATGATTTGATCAGACACCTCCTCTATCATCGCACTTTCCATATCTACCTTGTTAAGTACAGGTATAATCTCTAAATCATGCTCTATAGCAAGATACAAGTTAGAGATAGTCTGCGCTTGTATACCCTGAGAAGCATCCACCAGTAATAAAGCCCCTTCACAAGCAGCAATCGATCTAGATACCTCATATGAGAAATCAACATGACCAGGAGTATCGATCATGTTAAAGGTGTACTTCTTCCCATCCTGCGCATTATAGTACATCTGTATCGCATGACTTTTTATGGTAATCCCTCGCTCTCGCTCTAGATCCATATCATCAAGCGCTTGATTCTGCATATCTCGCTGTGATATGGTCTTAGTATGCTCTAATAACCTATCAGATAATGTACTTTTCCCATGATCAATATGGGCAATCACACAAAAATTCCTGATGTATTTCATAGTCGGCAAATATACGCCGATTTGAGTTCAGCTTCTGTAAATGCATTAGCCATAATTATATTATTTTACTCATTCAATCTAAGCGATTTATGATCAATTTGATAAGTGATACAGTTACGCAACCTTCTAAAGCAATGCGGGAGGCTATGTCAACTGCACCCGTAGGAGATGATGTCTTTAGAGAAGATCCTACAGTCAACAAACTCGAGCAAAAAGCTGCTGCCATGTTTGGTAAAGAAGCTGCAATCTTTTGCCCTTCTGGTACTATGACCAATCAGATAGCTATAAAAGTGCATACAAACCCTTTAGATGAATTGATATGTGATATAAACTCTCATGTCTATCAGTATGAAACAGGAGGCTATAGTTTTAACTCTGGAGTGGCAGTCAATTTGCTCAATGGTGTCAACGGTAAGATAACTGCAGATCAAATAGAATCTGCAATAAAACCTACTTACGATTGGTTCCCTAACTCTAAGTTAGTTGTGATAGAAAACTCATGTAATAAAGGAGGTGGTAGTTACTACACTTTAGATGAAATCATACCAATAAGAAAACTTACCAAAGAAAAGAATCTTAAACTTCACCTTGACGGTGCCAGATTATTTAATGTTTTAGTAGAAACTAATGAATCTACTCAAGATGTGGGCAAGCAATTCGATAGTATATCTATTTGCATTTCTAAGGGCCTTGGAGCTCCCGTAGGATCCCTTCTAATTGGAGATGAAAAGGATATAATCCAAGCTCGCCGATTTAGAAAAGTGATGGGTGGTGGAATGCGGCAATCTGGCATCCTAGCACAAGGCTGTATTTATGCCCTAGAAAACAATATAGAAAGGCTTAAGCTAGATAATGACAGAGCGAAACTGATTGGAGAGATCTTAAAAGATTTGGATTATGTAAAAGCAATAAGACCGATTAAAACAAACATTTTAATTTTTGACCTTAATGAAAATACAACAGGCGAAAAATATGTCGAATACCTCAAGTCTAAAGGAGTGAATGCTGCTTTATTTGGGCCAAATACTGTTCGCTTTGTAACGCATTTAGATTTTACAGAAGAGATGATGGAAGAATTGTTAGATATTTTAAAAGCGTATAAGGCTACCTAAATGCATATGCTTTTTCAAAAAGGTAAGAAAACTAACTAGTCCCTTTACGCTTATTAATCTCGTCTCTAATTTTTGCCGCTTTTTCATAATCTTCGTCTGCTAAGACATCTTCTAGCAACTTCTTTAAAGCAGAAACTGACATACTCTCATATCCATCTTTCCCAGCTGGAGTTTTGCGTTTTTTTACTTTCTCTTTCTCCCCGCCCTCGTCTTCTAAGATGACTCCAGCATCTTTAAGGATAAAATCAAAAGTAAAAATCGGACAACCAAATCTTACTGCCATAGCTATCGCATCAGAAGTCCTAGAATCTATTTCGAAGATCTCTCCATTCTTACTACAAACAAGTTTAGCATAGAAGATGCCATCGATAAGGTTATTGATGACGATTTCCTTTAGATTAATCTCGAATGAATCTAAGGTGTTTTTGAATAAATCATGGGTAAGCGGTCTGTTGGGCTTCATCTTCTCCATTGCCACTGCTATAGCTTGAGCTTCAAAACCACCTATAACAATGGGTAATCGACGATTACCGTCCAATTCTCCTAACACAATAGCATAATTATGTGATTGTGTCACACTATGTGATAAGGCAACAATATCTAACTCGATCTTATTCATTCTCTTACTTAAAATGCCTTAGAGGGCACTTTAAATTACAAATTATTGATATGAATCGTAAAGATACTAATTGCTTTGCTTATATCGCTTTAAAGCCTCTGTAAGTGCTGGTACGACGTCAAAAAGATCTGCACAAACACCATAATCTGCTGCTTTGAAGAACGGTGCCTCTGGATCTTTATTGATTACAACAATAGTTTTAGAATTATTAACTCCTGCTAAATGCTGAATAGCCCCTGAAATTCCTGCTGCTATATAAAGATTTGGCCTGATTGCTACTCCTGTCTGACCTACATGCTCATGATGTGGTCTCCATCCTGTATCTGCCACTGGTCTAGAACATGCGGTAGTTGCTCCTAACTCAGCTGCTAATGCATCAATGATACCCCAGTTTTCTGGCCCTTTCATTCCTCTACCAGCAGATACTACTAATTCTGCTTCTGGTAATGGTACGATTCCGTCTACCGTTTTTGTTTCTATACTAGTTACTGTAGAAGCTGGAATATCAACTGATGCAGATTCCACCGCAACAGGTGCACCTACTTCTTGTGGAGGTATACTGTTCCCAGCTAATGTCAATACTCTTTTTGCAGAAGTGATTTCATTTTCTACAATTGCCTTTCCTGCAAATACTCCTTTGCTTACTTTGAATCCACCATCGTTAGTTGGAGCAGCGTTAACTGATGTTACGCTACCCGCATCCATTTTCACAGCAAGTCCTCCAACTAGTGTTTTACCAGTTGAACTATGAGATAGGATAACTGTATCTGCACCAACCTGATCTGCAACTTGAGCTATTACGCTATTGTAAGTTTGTGAGTTAACATTATTAAGTGCGGCATCATTGATATGAATAACTTTAGATGCACCATATGTGCCAAGCACTCCTGCATCCCCAGCCTCTCCTAAAACTAAAGCCACGCATTCTGTTCCTAAAACCTTTGCCGTAAGGTGACCATAATGAACCAACTCAAATGATGGTTTCTTGAACTCTCCTTTTTTACTTTCAGCTAATACTAATACTGACATTTATATTTCTTTTAATTGAATTATCAAATTATTTGTTAAGTGCACTGAAACTATATAACCTTAGCTTCTTCATGAAGTAATCTTACCAGCTCGTCCATCTGATCAGCTTCCAACATTTTAACACCACTCTTCGCAGCAGGCAATGAAAACTTTGAAGCCTTGACTGCATCAGCAGCAGCTGTAGCCGCAACTACATTTAGTGGTTTACGCTTTGCCATCATAATACCTCTCATGTTAGGAATTCTCTGCTCAGCCATTCCTTTAGAAGCTGACACTACACAACCGCCTGTTACTTCTACCACTTCTACCCCTCCTTCTATGTCACGAGATATCTTAGCTACTGATCCATCATGATCTAGATGACTTGCAAATGAGATGAACGGCATACCTAATAATTCTGCCACCATACCTCCAACTTCTGCTCCACTATAATCAATCGTTTCTTTGCCAGTCAGAATCATATCAAAAGATTGATCTTTTGCATACGCTGCTATTTCTTTTGCAACACTAAGTGCTGTCGCTCCAGCTGCATCTACTCTTACCGCATCATCAGCTCCTATGGCTAATGCTTTTCTGATCACCACATCATTTTCTGCTGGTCCTACATTTATAACTGTTACGGTACCACCGTTAGCTTCCTTCAGTTCTAATGCTCTGACTAGTGCATACCACTCATCATAAGGATTCATAATAAATTGGACCCCATCCGTATTGAAGGCAGTGTCTCCATCTTTGAATGCTATCTTAGAGGTAGTATCTGGAGTTTTACTTATACAAACAAGTAATTTCATTTTACTTTAATTTATGTGAATTTTGACGCAAATATATATTAAAAACAAGTGTATACGTCTAACAATTTAACTTTGAGTATAGTTTTTAAATTTTACTTGATTTCTGCCAAGACTTAGTCCTTATGAGTGATAGACTACAACAGTTACAGGGTTTTTTAAAAGATCAGCCAGATGATCCATTTATTCTATTTGCTATAGCAAAAGAGTATGAGGGTCTGAATGAATTTAAGAAAGCAGAAGAAAGCTATTTGTATCTAAAATCAATCGATGCTAAATACGTAGGACTTTATTATCATCTAGGTCAGTTGCAAGAAGAACTCGAGAACCCTGAAGCGGCCATGGCTACTTATGTAGAAGGGATTGTTATTGCTAAAGAGATTAAAGATCACCATGCGTTAAGCGAGCTGCAAGGAGTGAAGGTTAATTTGGAGATGGGTTTATAGGTTAAATGTTCCTTCAAAAACTTTTTCCGCAGGACCACAAAGCCAGACATTACTAAAACTATCTTTTCCTGTTCGATCAAGATTTACATATAGATTGCCTCCTACAGCTTTTATAGCTACCTGTTGTTCTCCGTTTTTATCACTTCTAAGTACCGAAGATATTGCAGCTGCTGTAACTCCAGTTCCACATGACAAGGTTTCATCTTCTACCCCTCTCTCATAAGTTTTAATGGATATACCTTCAGCTTCTTCTTGAACCAAATTCACATTAATTCCATCTGCTTTAAATCGATCTCCATATCTAATACTTCTACCAAATTCTAAGATATCAGTTTCTTCTCCATCTGCGAATTTGACATAATGCGGTGATCCCGTATTTAAAATATAGATAGGGTCATTGCATTCAATAGATTCCACATCAATCATCTCTAATTCTACAATTCCGTTTTCTAGTATCTTGGCCTTATGCTCCCCATCTATCGCTTCGAAATTAGTTGACGATTCTACATAGCCATTATGCTTAGCAAATTTTACGATGCATCTTCCTCCATTCCCACACATGGTACTTTGATTGCCATCACTGTTGTAATAGATCATTTTAAAGTCTGTATGTTCAGAAGGAGCAAGTATCATCAGCCCGTCAGCACCTATACCAAATTTACGATCGCATAGTAATGCAACTTGTTCGTTAGTAAGAACGATATCTTCCTTAATCCCATCTAAAATGATGAAATCATTTCCAGTACCCTGATATTTATAAAACTGTAACTGCATTATATAATCGACCTGAGTTTACTAAGCGCAATATTACAAAGCTTATTGAAGTCAGGTGAGATATTAAGAAAGTAAATTGCTGGAAAGTAAAAGAACGCAATGATAATTCCATTCTTCATGATTTCTAAAATTGGGAAGTGTAGCTTAGGTATGAAATACAATATGGTTGTTAGCAATACGCCAATTATAATAACTTTAAAAAGTCCCGACGTAAAAGGGTTCATCTTATAATTAACCTGAATAAATAGCAGCTTGATAGAATTATAAATCAAGTAAGCAATACAACTCGCAATGGCTGCTCCAGTAATTCCATATTCATTAATCAGATAGAAATTCAAAATCACATTGGACAATCCTAGCACTAAAATGAAAATCAAATTGTACTTGTACTTAGGTGAATAAACTATTATCTGATCATTCACAGAAGTAAAGAGATCAAAAAGCTTCCCAATACCCAAAAACAAGAAAGCATATTTACCTGCTAATAATTTATCTGGATCAGAAGAAATACTTGCTATGCTGTCAAAACTAAACCAGATTATAAGTAAGATTGCGATGCCTGGTATCGCTAGATTGAGAGCTGACTTTTTGTAGATTGTTTCAATCTCTTTCATGTCTCCATTATTCCACGACTCTGAAATAATAGGGGCTGCAATCGATCTAACAGCTTTAGTTGGAATCTCAATTACATTAGACAAGAAAAGCATCATAGCATAAATACCATTACTCGAAAAAGTGAGTAGCATTGGAATCATTATAGTATCAATCCTAAAAGCAAGTAACCCCCCCATCTGATTAAAGGAGGAGAAAATACCATAATTAAATATTTCCTTTTTATCAGTAGGCTTTAGAAATTTCCAATTAGGCTTCACCAATTTAAATACACCTAAGTAGCGTAAATACAAAACTAGCAATATGCCGACGACAGAATAAAATCCAATAATGCTATATGCTAATTCCATCTTGGATAGTTCATAAATACCGAAAACCAAAACAGCTACTGGCATAAATATCTTCATGCCTATCTGAGTGATCAATTGGGGTACAACGATTCGTTTATTGCTATTAGAATAAGCAATCAGAATATCTCTGATAATAATTATCGCCGCTAAAATCAAAATCACAGATATGTAGGTAGGTATTCGAGACTGCTTATCAACTCCAACGTCCTTGAGCCAATCCATTATTGGAAATCTCCAAACAAGAAATGTGAGCAGGAATAATCCAAAAATAATCAAGAAAGAAATCAAAAGCATGCTCAACATTCCTTGATTTTTCTTGTCCTCAGTTTGAAACTTAGGGTAGAATTTGACAACTATACTAACCAAACCAATACTAGCAAAAGGCACAAACAGAGAAGCTGTCCCAATCATGAATTGTGCAAAACCATAGATCTCTTCAAAACGAGGGTAAATAAACAAAGTGGATAAAATCGCGATTACAACTCCTGCGAAATTGACCAATGTTGCTTTAACACTCTGCCTGATAATAATACCCATGTACTCTTATGCCAATATTTACCTAGTAATAAAGCATTGCAACATGATATTATTATAGTATCGGCCGTCTCAATAAAAAATGCTGGGAAGAGAGCCTCTGAATAGTAAGCTAATTAAAATATCAAACTACTAATAACTTACCTAATACTCCCACGTGCTCGGCGCAATCGCATATCCGCTCCTATATCCCAAGCAGCAGTCAACCCTATCCGTTGCTGTTGCCATCTACGTGCATAGGTATTTGTAAATGTGGGTAATGTCGCTCCACCCCTGTATACGGATAGCTCAAAAAGATTTCGCACATTGAGCGATACTTGCAATCGGTCACTTAGGAACTTCCGACTTATTCCTGCATTAATACCATAGAAAGGATCACGATAAAATTGAGCATATCGCACTCCACCATAGTAATAGAAATTAGCTTGTATCCTTATATCCTTCGGTAGTTTACCGCGGACACCTATTTCACTGCTATAGGTGTTAAAGGAATTCCCAAAATCGACCCCTTCATAAAATCCTTTCTGTTTGAATTCTGCAGCTCTAGCTTCACCTGTAAATTGCCATCCTTTAATTGGCTCATAGGTTAGGATCAATCCCGCTTGAAGAATTCGTTCCTGCTCTAAGTTAATCGGAAAATAAGTCACTAATCCAGTACTGTCTTGTAGCACCTGAGTATCATAGAAGCCATCAATGTAATGAGCATCAAAAATTGGCGATATGGTGAATTTATCATCACTATAGAGCATCTTTATAGAGTACAAATCTCTAAAACTTGGATCAATATCAGGATTACCAAATCGGATTTCGTTTGGATTTGCGATACCTCCAAATGGATTTATTTGCCCAAATCTAGGGCGTTGAATTCTTTTGCTATACCCGATGCTGGCATTGAATTTTTCTGAGAATTTATAACTGATCGTTGTTGAAGGGAATACCCAATTATATGATTTTGTAATATCATCTATATCTCCCTTAGCTTCTTCTACAATCACATTAGTATACTCACTACGCAATCCAATTTGGACACCCCATTCGTCTTTTTCAAAAGCATATTGAGCATACACTGCCGCAATGCGTTCATAATAATCAACGAGATTTTCAAGACCCCGATATACCTCAAAATCGTCAGTTAATTTTTGTTCTGCAATGTAATCACTGGATATTATTCTCATCTCTCCACGTAGCCCTAATTCCAATTTTCCATATTCTCCTAACTTCTGCTCATAATCTCCTTGTAATAGGTAGTCATTACTTGACTCAATAGTACGAGTACGTAACTGCTGTACTTCAGACATCAACGGAAACCTTTCTTCGATGATAGTTAATTCCTGTTCATTATTATTCCAAAAATCATTTTGAAACAAGACTAATAATTTACTGCCTTCTTTAGAAAAATCTTGTGCCCAAGTGGCCTCTATCTGATGGTAAGTCTCTGGCTCTAAGAAATCATAACTTTGCAACCAATCCCGTTGTAGGGTTCCAGAATCATCATTGTAAGTATAAGTCACCGAAGAGAGATCATCATTAGTCTGATGATATAAAGAGTAAGACGCACTCAATACAGTTTTTTCTTTTGGGCGATAATCAAATCCAAAAAATAAGTTGCCTGCTTTGTCATTGCGATCTTGACTAAGGTTTTCTAGTAAAATTTGTTTGCCACTTGGCAATGAGCTTATGCGTTCTGCCTCACCTGTACTAAAAAAGTCAGAATAGCGTATCCCAGCATTTCCAAAATATGTCAATTTATTCTTAGTCCTTGTAAGGCTTCCGTTAAGTCGATAATCTAATGGAGTACCTATAGTCGCACTAACCTGACCGCCCCAATTTTGCAAGGTTTTATCTTTTAGAATTATATTAATTATCCCAGAGGAACCTCCTGCCTCATAGCGAGCAGATGGGTTAGTCATAATTTCCACTTTTGCAATATTGGACGCAGGAATTCCTTGCAATGCATTGTTATCTGCCAATGCTGAAGGTTTGCCATTGATCAATACTTTAACAGAAGTATTACCACGCAAGCTGACAACTCCCTCTGGAGATACATTAATCGTAGGTACATTGTCTAGCACTTCGTTTGCTGTCCCTCCTTGAGAAGTAATATCTGCACCTACATCAAATATTTGTTTGTCAAGTTTTAATGTCATCCTACTACGCTCAGCAGTGACTGTTGCACCTTCAAGTTGGATAGCAGAACTTCTCATTTTAATATCACCAATATTAAGATCGGAATTTAGGACTAGTGAGGTATCAATCGTCGTATAGCCTATAAATTCGAATTGGAATTTGTATTTACCATTTGGCAATTTAATTGTAAACCTTCCAGTACTGTCTGTACTTGCTCCAGTGACCAATACTAGATCGCTGTCATAAGCTGCAACTGTAGCATATTCTAAAGGTTGATCATAATCCGCATCAATGATGCGTCCTGAAAAACTCACAGAAACAGGCAAAGATGTGGCTCTTAGGCTTATGGCAATAGCCAATGCCCATAGGACAAAAATATATCTCATTTTAGTTAGGTTATCTTTTGTTTAAAAATTTAGATAGGATCGCTGAATCGTTTATCAATAAAGCCTGTTCATATGGCGTCCACAAACCATTACTCTTTATTAGTTTTGCTTGTTTAAGGAAATCTACATTGATTCCCATGACTTCGCCTCCCGACAGATATTTTTCACGATTCTTGTTTAGTTTATATTCATTTCTTATCAATACATGATAAGGGTTTGCTCCAGCATCAAGTAGAACAGATAAAACCTTGGTATTACTAGATTCGATTGCTATCAGTAACGGAGTAGCTCCAATATATTCCCAGACAAGTGGCTCGTTGCTAAAGTTGCCATCTGTACTTGAATAATGCATTGTCACATCAACCTCTGCTTTATTGTTCAATAGAAATTGAGCCATTTGGTCATGATCTTCTAGTGCCGCATAATGCAAAGCTGTTAAGCCTGAAGTTGATGCATGATTAACGTCTGCTCCTTTGCCGATAAGTAATTTTGCAATGTCAAGACGGTTCTTCCTTGCTGCAACCATTAATGCTGTTTGGCCAGTATCATCTGCAACATTAACATTGGACTTGGTAACTAACCTAGCAACACGTTCGATAGAAGCATTGCTTATCGCTTCTAACAATAAAGGAATTTCTTCTTTCAAATCATATTGCCTCAAATGGTAGCCCTTCTCTGTGCGATGCAATGTTTCTTTCTTCTCAATTTCTGACTGATCATTTGTATTTAAGTCTGTGCGTGAATTTGTAACACTGTCCTTATTCGTATTGATATGGAAATCAGTATGAGTGTTGGTATGTATATCTGTATGAATTTTGATATGGATATCATCATAATCTTCTACAACAAACTCATTTTCTATATTATTTTGAATGAGCCTCAATTGCTTCTTTTCTTCTATTTTCTGTAACCTCATTTCCTTTTTAACTCTGTCTTCCTCAATTTTTTGAATTCGCTTTTGATCATGCTTTTCTTCGGTTTGACGTAACTTATCTCGTTTGTCTAGGTTCTTACTATTTACACCATTTTCATTTCTCCACTTTTTATTTGTTGTTATTAAGCCTAAGAACTTTGCTAGACCTTCATTCCCTCCGGTGATACTCCAATCGTAAGCAGTCATCCCATCGACATCTGGAATATTTACATCTGCTAATCTAGAAACCAATAAAACTGCCGCACCTTCCTTGCCATCTGCAGCAGCATACATTAGAGGAGTACGACCTTGATCATCTTGAGCATTAACATCCGCACCTAAATCTATTAATACCTCCATATCTATATTATGGCCTAGACCAGATGAGATATGTAAGGGGGTACGACCATAGTCATCGCGAGCATTGACATCAGAACCTTGCTCTACCATACGTTGTACTTTTTCTATATATCCATCTGACGTTGCTTGGTGGATAGGAGGTTTTTTATCATATCTATCAGAATTAGCACGACCAGAATCATTTTTACTATCACCCAAATATTTTAAAATATTAAAATGATCTTCTTCTTCGGCATAATCCCAAGCAGTATGACCATTCATATCCATCTCCGAAAAATCTGCACCAGTTTCAATCAATCTTTTAACTACTAAACTGTTGCCTTCCGATGCAGCATACATTAAAGCGGTTCGACCAACGGCGTCTTTCTTGTTTATATTAACTTTTTGAGAAATTAGATAATCGATAATATCCAATCTGTTTTCTTCAGCTGCAATATGTAGTGGTGGTATACTTTTACCAATTCCGTCAATATCTGCCCCATATTCTAAAAGTAGTTTTAAACAATCAAGCTTATCTTCTGAGGCGGCCATGCTGATAGCGGTAGGGCTTTCTTGAGTCCAATAGTAATTGACCTCTGCTCCTGCTATCAATAATTGCTTCATACTCTCAATAGAACCTTCATCTGCCGCTTCTATCAATGCTGTCCTGCCACCATAAGTCTTATTAACTTCGGCTCCCTGATCCAGCAGAAATGCGACAATCTCAGACTCCTCATTGTTGGTTGCCATCATTAATGGGGAGAATCCTTCTGATCCTATACCGTTAATATCTATACCTGAATTCAATAGTGTTTTGACAAAGTCAAAATCTCCTTCTCCACATGCCATTACCAAAGCATCGATTCGAGTTTCGGCTACATCTAAATTTTCAAATGGAACTTGAGTCAATTCATCTGATTCCTTTATGTTTGAGAAAGTCTCATTCTGAGTTGTTGTTTTTGTTGTCGATGATTTTGTTTGACCAATAGGTTCTGTGTTTGTTTCTTCTTCACTTTCTAGAATTTGCACTTCGTCAAGCTGAGACAAATTAGCACCCGATGTATGGCTAGTACCTCCACTTGCTGCCACCCCTAGAAAGAGAGCGAATACTAAAATGCAGGCTGTCGCAAACCCTTCTCTAAAAGTGCTTGCACTATTATTACTTATGAAAAGTCTTTTTATTCGAGCTGAAAAACCACCCCGTGATCTTCCAGTATTTTTTCCAGATAGGGCTACTGCTAATGCAGGATTTCTTTGGATGGCCAATTGAAGTTCTGATACATTGATCAATGTCTTTGCATAAGAAGTTGCATGACCCGTAGCCTCAATAGCAAGGTCATCGCAACAATGCTCCCTTTCGTCATCAATACGATTACTCATCCACCAGACACCAGGATGAAAAAAGAATACATTACATAGAAATGTCTGGACCAAATTGATTACAAAATCCTCTCGTCTAATATGTGCCAGTTCATGCGCAAGAACTGCATATATTTCTGTTTCGGTAAGACTATTGAGTAATTGCTGAGGCAAGAGAACTACTGGCTTAAGCCAACCAATGACCATCGGAGATTCTATCCTCATACTGGTGAGATATTTTACTTTCTTTTGTATTCGCAGCTTTCCTTCTAATTCATCTATTTTACCTTTCCATGCCGCAGGAAATAATTTAGTGCCGTAATGTTTTAGCCTTTGCACATATGCCAGCTGACCTAAAAATCTTAATTGTAAAAACAAGATTCCCATTAGCCAAATGGTTACTAACAGCGGTAGATGTTGATTAAAATAATCTGTAAATATCACCACCCAATTTGATTCCTCGCTGACAGAATTTTCATTATTTAGAGAAAGGTTGTTATTTAGATTGACCTCTGTTGACGTTATGTTCCCTACCCCATTATCCGATAAAACAATGCCTGCTAAGTTCTCACTGTTCGAATTATCTACAACTAATTCAAACAGGATTTTAGATTCCTGCCATTGTTGCCAAAAAGTAGCCGTCACAGTCAGAAAAAATGCACAAAGCAAACCTACAGAGACAATGTACCTTGATTGCGCAGTATATTTTCGCAATGCTATCAGAATAAATACTAGTAAAATTGCAAATGCTGCACCTTGCCAAATACTATGGATAAGTGTCCAACCAAGCGCCTCTACAGTTTGCGGAAGTAAAATATGCTCTATCATTTCTTAAGGTTTTTCTTAGTTTCTAGAGAATTAATATAAGCCTTGAGTTCCTCTAGTTCTCCAGCATCTGGTGTGTGTTGACCAAGTGCTCTCATTACAAGTTTAGTAGCAGAGCCGCTAAATGTCTTATCTAGAAAAGAGTCAAGAAGCTTATCCTGAGTTGCTGTCTGAGCTATTATTGCTCGATAAATGTGCTTACGTCCTTCAGAGGAACGATCCAACATACCACGCTCCATCATCACCTGCATTGTCTTTAATACTGTTGTATAGACGACTGGCTTTTCTTGGCCAAGAGCTTCATGTACATCCTTCACTGATAGTGGTCCATTTGACCAAAGCAGTTGGAGTATTGCCAGTTCTGATGCGGTTGGTGCAGAGTTTAAATCTTTATTTTTCATATTACTACGATTTCTCTCGTACAATACTACGATTAAAATCGTAGTAAAGCAAGAATCCATATTTATACTGTAAAAGAAGGACGATAAATAACATTTGAAGTTGCAGTATAATCGCGATGAGTTGTGCAATAGATGATCTTATAAGAGGCGTTTACTAGACACTATTACAAGATGATCAACAAAATATTCTAATTAGATTAAGCATTTCAATAGGGATAGTTGGATACATGGGCATAACACATTAAGAAAAATCATAATATAAATAACAATTGATATCTTTAGCTACGGAATTAGAATCCAAAATATTGAGCGATAAAATCCAAATGGTCGACTTGCAAGGTCAATATCTTAAGATCAAAGATGAAATTGATCAGGCTATTGCTGAGACTATCTCATCTTTCCAATTTATAGGCGGCCCTAGAGTAGAAGCATTTGCACATAACCTTGCACAGTATCTTAATACAGCTCATGTAGTCACATGCGGCAATGGCACTGATGCACTTCAGATCGCTTTAATGGCACTCGATTTAAAACCAGGAGATGAGGTGATTGTACCTGCTTTTACTTATGTAGCGACAGCTGAGGTCATTGCCTTATTAGGATTGACGCCTGTCATGGTCGATGTTGATTTAGATACTTTCAATATTAATTTGATTGACGCAGATAAATTAATAACAGAAAAAACGAAAGCAATTATTCCCGTTCATCTCTATGGTCAATCGTCTGATATGGATGTAGTGATGAGTTTTGCAAAAAAACATAAACTATTCGTAGTTGAAGATAACGCTCAGGCAATCGGAGCTTCTTACAACCATCGTGGTAAATTACATAAAACAGGAACAATCGGTGATATAGGTACCTATTCATTTTATCCATCAAAAAACTTAGGGTGCTATGGTGATGGTGGTGCATTAAGCACGAACAATCCTGTACTAGCAAAAAAAATAAAAATGATTGCTAGCCATGGTCAGTCAAAAAAATATCATCATCAAGTTGTAGGTATCAACTCGAGACTTGATAGTCTACAAGCAGCGATTCTTGATGTTAAACTTAAGCATTTAAACACGTTTACAGAATATAGAACTGCAGCAGCAAAATTTTATGATCAACACTTAGAAGAATTAAATGAAATCAAAATTCCATCCCGAAACCCTGAGAGTAATCATATATATCACCAGTATACGCTACAGGTAAATAGTGACAAAAGAAATAAATTAAAACAATATCTAGCAGATCACGGTATCCCCACTATGATCTACTACCCTCTCCCATTGTATCGACAAGCTGCATATCAAAAATATGTAGTTAGTGATTTTCAATTAGCAAATACTGAAAAACTTTGCAAGTCTGTTTTA
>CALFUQ010000123.1 GCA_937929885.1 uncultured Saprospiraceae bacterium | reverse complement strand
TTATTTTTTATTGTTTATCAATAATTATTTGTTGTATATTGAATTAAAATTAATAACATGAGAACATTAAACTTAACTTTAGCCGATCTAGTAATCAAGGTTTTGTTCGCTGTGTACTGCATATCATTACTAATAGGAATTGGCGTATTCTTAGTTTGGTTTATGAATGGTAACGCAGTCCATGTCGATAAACAACTTAGTGATACATCAGAGGTAATTTTCATGCGAGGAAAAAGTAGCCCGATTCAATCAGTCCTGCACGTTAAAGACATTTTTGTTTTTTCTATTCCATTAATTGTCGAAGGTTTAATAATGATTTACATACTTATTAAGTCTTCAAAGATTTTAAAGCATTTTAAGTCAGGGATAATATTTAATTCGACTATTGCAGACCAAGTTAAGTCAATAGCTAATTGGATTATCATCCTAGTCATAACAAAAATTTCATTGAGATTTATTCTAGAAATGATAACCTTTAAAAAATCAAATTTTGGTTTTAGTAGTGACTATTTAATGATTCTACTATTTATGGGTTTGATCTATATTACTGCAGACATCATAAAAAAAGGAGCAGACTTAAAATCAGAAAACGACTTAACAATATAGTATGGCAATCATAGTAAACTTAGATGTGATGATGGCCACCCGTAAAATGAGCCTCACAGAACTATCAGAAAAAGTAGAGATTACAATGTCTAATCTTTCGATCCTTAAAAAGGGCAAAGCAAAGGCTATACGTTTTTCTACTTTAGAGAAAATCTGCGAAGTATTAAATTGCCAACCTGGAGATATACTAGAATATAGAGCATAGATCTAGAAACGAGGATCTTTCCACTTTCTAGAAGCGAGGACGCATCAAGAAACCAAAACACAAATCATGGTTCTTCATGTGTCTTCACTTGAACCATGTGCGCTGAGTAATTGAAGCAAGAGTTGAGGAATGGTGCTATTTTTGGTGTCACTTATTAAAGATAATTATCATGGCAAAGAAAACAGGACAGACAGCATCTTTCATGGTGCGGTTTAATCAAAACATATTTGATGATGAGCAGGGGGAGTCAAATGTACAGTGGCGTGGACAGATATCTCATGTCCAAGATGGAGATAAGGCTAATTTTTCTGAAATCAAGGATGCGCTTAGCTTCATGCAAGAAAAGTTAGCAGCGCTTACGATCGATGCTACTGGAGACAAAACCCCTGAAGAACAAGAAGGAATATTAACAAAGAGTTTTGATATGTGGAAGAAGATGACTGCATCTTATCCTAAGCTAGTCATGGATGCCATTAAAGATCCTAAATCACAAATCACTCAGATACAAGGACAAATACAAAATCAAATATCAAGTGTAGGCGGTGAGATATCCCAAAAGATAGAGAATAGCCCATGGCGTACTGTAACGAAATCTGACTTTGACAGCCTTGCGGAGAAGATGGATCTGATGTCAAAAGAGATTTTGAAGTTGAACAAGAAAGTAACCAAACTAAGTAAAGCGAAATAACTTCCTCTAATTGACTTTGGATAGCGAACAATCAAATATAAACTTACGAGATAAAGATTCCCAATTACAGGTTTATACACTAGGACAGTTTAGAGTTGACAGACCTAATGGTAAAACTATCAAGTCTAAAGAGTGGGGTCGAGATAAAACTACTGAGCTATTTCAATATTTAATAACCACTCGACATCAGCGTGCTTCACACAAAGAACAAATCATCAGTAGATTATGGCCTGAGTCAGATCAGAAATCTGGAGATCGAGATTTTAAAGTAGCTATGCATGGGATTAATAAGGTCATAGAACCAGATAAATCGTCTCGATCAGAAGCAAAATATATTATCAGGCAAGGACTTACCTATCAACTTGCGAGCGAAGAACTCTGGATAGATTCTGATGAACTAGAAATATATATTGCTGAAGGAAATCAACAGTTAATAAGTGATCCTGAGAATGCGAAAGAACAGCTGTATAAAGCTGTAAATCTGCACAAAGGAAATTACCTACCTAATAGACTATTTGCAGATTGGTGTGCAGAGGAGAGAGAGCGACTACAAGTAATCACACTGGCCGCTTATATCAGTCTTGCAGAACTTAACCTTGAAGATAATCCTGCAGAAAGTATTAGATTATCACAACAAGCATTATTAATTGATGATACATGGGAAGATGCCTACCGTATTCAGATGGAAGCTTATGCCCTCAAGGGTAACAGACCATTAGCTATCAAAACCTACCAAAAGTGTGAGAAGGTCCTAAAAAAAGAGTTTGGAATAGAGCCTTTGCCAATCACCAAAAACCTTCTTGAGAGTATTAGAAGCAAATAATTTACTTTATTTCCTTATACTATCTATCTGATTATCAACTGATTAGATATCAATTTCAATCTTACCATCTCGCTTGCAACTCATCTGTAACTCAGTAGCAACTGCCTCAATTTACTTTCGTGGTATAATTATTCAAAAAATATATCAATCGCATAAATAGAATAAAATGGCAACTAAAGTAAAAACTGCAAAAAAGTACAGAAAGGAAATAACTAAGAGTGTAAGCAACATACACTGTGAGGTTATCAATATCTCTGATGAATTAGTAGAAGGCACTATCACTACTGCTACAAAATGGCAAAAGCTGTGGGCAAAAGCTATCAAGAATAGCGAGCCAATCGTAAGCAAGCAGATGGATATTATGTATGATACTTTGAAGACTGTAAAAGGTCAATTAAAAGTAAGTGGAAAAAGAATGAAGACGCTTGTTACTGAAGATTTGGACATGCCTACTATCAATGTAAAGGTGCCAACTTTAAAAGTAAAAGTTCCAACACTCAAAGCTAAAGCAACTGCAAAAAAAGCTGTTAAATCAGCTGCTAAAACTGCAAAGAAAGTTGTTGCAAAAACTAAAGCTGCAACTCCTAAAGCAAAAACTAAAGTTGCTACTAATAGTAAAACTTCTGCAACTGCAAAAAGAAAATCTACAGCAACAGCAAAAAGAAAAGCGACTGCAACAACTAAAAGGAAGTCTACTGCAACAGCAAAAAGAAAAGTAACTGCTCCTAGAAAAATCAGAACGGTAAAAGCTGATAACCTTAAGTTAATAGAAGGTGTAGGTCCTAAGTTGGAGACGATCTTATTGAAAAATGGCATCATCACTTTCAATGACTTATCTAAAACAAAAGTGGCAACACTAAGAACTATCCTAGAGAAAGCAGGACCTAGATACAACATGCACAACCCTACTACATGGGCAAAGCAAGCAAGATTTGCTGCAAAAGGTCAAATGACTGAGTTGAAAAAATATCAAGCTACTCTTAATAACAAGAAGTAATTCTTGAAGAGTAAATAATTTCTAAAAAAATATAAAATAGCATACCATGAAAATCATGAATATAAAATTTGAAGCTTCTGAGATCAATGTTAAAGAAGGAGTGGATACAGCAATGAAAACTGCAAAGAAAATAGTAAAGAATACAAATGAAACTGTATTAGATCTTACTGAGGATATTTTAGAAGGAACGATAGCTAGAGGTACAGAATGGCAAAACGTAGCAGAGAAATCTGTGAAAGGTGGACTTAAGATAGCAGCTAAACAACAAGATATTTTCTTTGATACGCTTGATATTATCAAAGGAGAATACATTAGAAACAGACAAAGATTCGGTAAATTATTTAGCCAAAATTAAAGGCAATAATTTTAAGAAATTCTTTTAATAGGCTAGCGAACTTTTTTGTTCCCTAGCCTATTGTTATATTAGAAGGCATGTATATAATAGTTTCATTATTAGCGTAATGAATTGTTATACTTGCAAAAGCGAATAAAAACTAGATGAAATGGGACAGGAACGAATAGATAGTACTAGTGAGAACTCTTATGGTAATTCTGAGGAAGACCATAAGATTGACAAACCATCATTATTTTGGTTTTTGACAGAAGGTACTAGAGCTACTATCGAGTACGGCTTTAATGTTCCGTTTAATTTATTTAATAGTCACGCCAACTCTGGCGATGGGCATCCAGTCTTAGTCTTGCCTGGCTTTATGGCATCAGATTTTTCTACTAGACCGCTGCGAAGATTTTTGGATAAGTGTGGCTACTCTTCTTATGGCTGGGAGTTAGGTCGCAACTATGGGAGCGAGCAGTTTCTTGAAGACTTGATCATAAAAATAGAACAGTTATACCTAGATCATAAACAGAAAATAAGTCTTATAGGTTGGAGCTTGGGAGGTATCTATGCACGTCAAATTGCAAAAGAAAGACCTCACTTAGTAAGACAGATTATAACTATGGGATCACCATTCAAAGCATTGCATAAACCTAACAATGCTAAGTGGATACATAAGTTAATAACTAATGGTCAAGGTATAGATGTGGTAGATCCAGAACTCATTGCAGATATACCGCTACCCGCCCCTGTCCCTACAACAGCCATATACTCAAAACAAGATGGCATAGTGCCTTGGAACGCTTGTATAGAACAAGAAGACGACATGCATCAAAACATAGAAGTAACTGGTAGCCACCTAGGTTTAGGCGTAAATAATACAGTTTTGGATATAATTGCAAACAGATTAAAATACTCTAAGGAAAATTGGGTACATTATAATCACGAAGAGATTGCTGAAAAGCACTTCGGATTTTGTTCTACCTAAAAACACCTTATGCAACCTATTTCTGGATTAGATGCTACCTTCCTCTATGCAGAAACTGCTACTAGCCCAATGCATATTGGCAGTGTTGCCATCATAGAGGGATCACTAGATTTTGAAACATTTAAAAGTAATCTAGAATCTAAGATCCATCAGATTCCTAAATTTAGACAGCGATTAATTTCTATCCCCTTTAGCATAGATTATCCATACTGGGTAGACGATCCTAATTTTAATATAAATCTGCACTTACAGCGTATTGCCTTGCCTAAGCCTCATGGCTGGAAGGAACTGCGATCGATGGCTTCATCTATATTTAGTGAGCATCTCGATAGATCGCGAGCCCTCTGGTCGATGGCATTTGTAGAAGGAATAGAGGGTATCGATCAAGTACCGAAAGGGTCAACGGCATTAATCTCAAAAGTGCATCATGTTGCAGTAGACGGAATGGCTGGCTCAAGCATTATGGGAGTCTTGTTTGATATGACTGATAAGCCTGCTGACCTTAAAGAACCAAGACCATATAAAGCAAAGCCTCTTCCTAATGAGTTACAGATGCTCAAGAAAAGCGCAATCACTTTTACTAAGAAGCCATTAAAATTTCCTAAAATCGTAAGGGAGGCTGTGAGCTCCACCATGAAGGCTGGGTTTATCACTCGATCTCAATTAGTGGATCTGCCTACTGCCCCATTTAGTGCTCCAAAAACCAGTCTTAATGGAATAATATCTGCTGAGCGCAAATGGAATACCGCCATCATATCTCTAGAAAGAGTCAAAGCTTTGAAGAATATAATGGGTACAACAGTCAATGATGTTATCCTAGCAATATGCTCAGGGGCATTGAGAAAATACTTTTT
Organism: uncultured Saprospiraceae bacterium; assembly: GCA_937929885.1. Lineage (GTDB taxonomy): Bacteria > Bacteroidota > Bacteroidia > Chitinophagales > Saprospiraceae > CALFUQ01. Next base: position 18,819 of record CALFUQ010000123.1, on the reverse strand, counting down.
AGATAAAAAAAATCTACCAAAAAAATCCCTGGTTGCTATGGTACCTATCTCCACCCGTACAGCAACTAATGAAGAAAACAAATCAGGGAATAAAGTTTCTATGATGCTTGTGCAGTTAGCTACTGAAGTAGAGGACAGCATTGAGCGATTAGAAACAATACACAACAACACTACCAAAGGCAAAACATATCAAGGAGCAATCGGTGCTAAGGCACTAACAAATTTAGCAGAGACCGTACCCTTTGGAGTTGCAAGTCAAGCGGCAAGAGTTTATTCTAGATTTAATTTAGCTAAACTACATAAGCCAGTATTTAATGTCACGATTACAAATGTACCTGGCCCTCCTATCCCTCTTTATTGTCGAGGCCATAAACTGCACTCTATCATGGGCACAGCTCCGATCATAGACGGTATGGGGATGATCATTACGATCTACAGTTATGATGGCAGCTTAACCATAAGTCCTACATCGGATGCTAATTCGATGCCAGACCTGGATGTGTTTACTCGGTACATCCTAGAATCTGCAAATGAACTAGAAGCAGAAATATTAGCCAAAGGCAAAAAAATACAAGCTGCTAAAAAGAAAGTAGCTATAGCAAAAAGCGATAAATTCTTTGCCAGCTTCAGAAAACATCTTAAGGCTAATCCTAAATTTATCAAACCTAAAAGTGGGACATTCCAATTCAAAGTAAAGAAACCTGCAAGTGATTGGAGCCTCGACTTTAACAAGCCTCCTGGCATAGTCAAAAAAGGAAAAATCAAAGACCCTGACGTAACGGTTACTATAGAAGACAAAAACTTAATGAAGATTGTTAAAGGAGATATCGGATTTCAATTAGCTTTTATACAAGGTCGATTGAAAATTGATGGAGATAGCAAGAAGGCAATGAGACTAGCTAAGATATTGAGTTTATTGCCTAAGTCCGTTTCAGGTTAACATGATTGATTATCGATTTTGGTTGTTAAAGAGGCTTGCTGTTATACCCAAAGCATCTCTACCCAATATTTCTACTTATAAGTTTATGACCTCTTCTTGCTCTTTTTCTTATGGACGACTTTCAGTTCTGATTGTCCTAGCTCTTGTAAAAACATCTCTCGTACTTCATTAATATGGGTATCCAAATTTTTGCGCTTCCACTTTTTAGTAGAGACAGGTGGAAGGATAGTAACGTTAACTACAGAAGGAGAAAGCAATGCTTTACCTCGCGGCATAACATCGTGCGCGTTTTGAATCACGATTGGGATTATAGGAACTTTAGCTTGTAAAGCTAAATGAAATGCACCTTTCTTAAATGATCCTAATTTGTAATCATAACTTCTTGTTCCTTCAGGGGCGATCGCTATAGATTTACCAGACTTAATTACATCGACTGCACTATTCATTGATGATACTGCCTTTTCCTTATCACCTCTGTCGATAAATATCATACCTGCTTTCTTAAATAGAAACCCGATAGGCATATTTTCGATTTCCTTTTTGCCAATGGCTACTACATCTCTCTTAATCAGCTTTGCTACAATAAATAGGTCGGCATTACTCTGATGATTAAATAAAAATATCGCTGGTCTCTTTTTTAGATTTGATTTTCCTTTGACTGCTAGTTTGATCCCTGCTACTTTAGTACCGAGGCTTCCTACCGACTCTATCAAAGCATTAACTCCATCTTCGGTTGAGCTACTGGCAAAACCTGTAAGCACAGCCTTGATTGCAGAAGGCGCTAAGCTTGCTGCTGCTAAACTTGTCCTAGCCATATTTTGGATCATCGAAGATTTTGGCTCGCTGAATCTTAATATAGGCCAATCATTCTCATAAGCTAATGCTGCTAATTCATTGTCTGGATTAAGCGGATGTGGGTTACCTACAATCTCTAACAATGGTAAGTCTTCTACACTATCAGTATAAAAATGACTTTTAGATAAATCGAGATTATGTTCTTCTGCAAGTTCCCTACCAGCAATTGCTTTACCCTCTCCCCAGCAAGCAGGCTCTACTATTTTCCCAGAGAACTTTCCATTCTTCACTTTCATCCGCGTACAGAGAATGTGATCAATGCCGAGGTCTCTTGCAATCGGATTTACCTGGTAAGGAGTTGCAGCGGAGATTATTGCTACAGTATGTCCTTGCTCCAAGTGGGCATCTACTAAAGCTCGCGCTTCTGGATAAATATCCTTAGATAGTTTTTCCATATAGACTTGCTCACCCATTTCTATAAATACTTTTTCCTTCACACCTTTGACTCCTTTAGCTCCGATAGATGCTAACGAGGCAAAGTTCTTATTCCTAGCAGCATACACCATGATACCCCCAAACTGCATAGCTATTTCTTTGGGTTTCATCTTACCACTCTTAAGCCTCTTTCGGAAAAATTCTTTTGCAGAAAATCCACTTATTAATGATCTATCAAGATCAAAGAAAGCTCCGATGTGCGCACCCGCCTCGCCACTTAGCACTTCTTCAGTAACTGTCTCTGTCTTAGAACCAGGCACTACTCTTCTTTCTAAAGGGATTCTTTTACTTTCTCTTTTTTGATTTTCTAAGGTGATGTTTTGTAGTAGCCTTATTCTTTCGGTAAGGTCTTCCATCTGAGAAGCAAAAGCTTTTATGGCTTTTTGTTTTTTATTTTTCAAAGTTGGAATCAAGTCTAGGTTACGAGCTAACCTTATTCCATTATTTAGAAATGGTTTTGAAACAGATTCCATTCGGTGGATCTTACCTTGCCAATGCATCTCCTCACCCAAAAAGATAGAACTCATAAGAATCTCATTGTCGTGGTATTCTTCTTTGGGTTCTAGGGTAGATAGAGCATAAGCTACTACTCGGTAAGCTTCTATATAAGTAAATAAGGTTACCTGAGAAACCAAGATATCTTGACTTTCTAACAACCTCATTATCCCTGCTTTGCTTCCTTTGAGTTTCTTCTTCCAGTCCTTATCTATATACTCAAAATCCTGCTCTACTTCATCACTAAATGATGCTTTATTAGAATAGAAAAACTCGAACTTAAAGATGTCCCTTAAATTCATAATCTCTTCCCAGAAAGCCTTTGTCCTTGATTTAGCAGGTACTCCAGCAACTTTCAAAAGTGCTAACTCAATAAATGAACCGCAGTATAAATGCTGCACCGCCATATTAGCATAATAGGTCGCTTGCAGGAAATTCTCTGATACAATAGAGTACTTTGACTTAGTACCTGACCCTAGTTGTTTTACCAGAGATGCTTTACTTAATAAATTAAGACCTTGCTGCACACTATCTCCGATACTCTTCCCTCTATCCACCAAGACATCTGGTTTGTGGATTTCTATAAACTTCATCAAAGCAATGACATCACTCTCAATCGCTAATTTAGTCTGCGAATATTTGCTTAGCAGGACGATGCAGATTAGTGAAGTAGTTGTTACAGGAGTTATCTGATTTATGTGATAGACTAATTCAAAAGCAAGTTTAGGTAACTTGTAATCTTCGCTTACTACTCTATCAAAATCATCTGGTAACTCTGCATAAGTTTCATTTTCTACAGACACGGGATCACCAAATCTCAACGATATCTTTCCCATATCATCATCCATCTTCCTAATGTAATCTACGAACCAACTCAAGCTTTCTTGTTTCTTCTTCTTTCCTCGGCCTTCTAGGGTCATTTCTTTAACATCACTTATTAGATCGTAGACTACTGATACAGGTATGTACTTGACTTCGGTATTAGTATGCTGCTCTGCTTCGGCGATGTATTTTAGGATTCCCATTTTGGGCCATACTAACTTACCTGTCCGAGATCTAGTCCCCTCTATAGCCCACATAAAGCTTTGCCCTTGATCTACTAGTGATGATATGTATTGTCTCAAGGTCGCCTTGTACGTATGATTATCTTTAAAACTCCTCCTGATAAAAATTACCCCATTACCTCTCCCTAATTGAGCTACCCCTGGGAATGCCATATTGAGCCCAGCAAATGTATACGGCAGCGGAAGACCATGACGTGCAAGTACAAGTGCAAGCACAGCCATGTCTATATAGGTCTTGTGTGTCATTACAAATGCAACAGGGTGCTGACGCATGATTTTAGATAAATCATTTATCTCTTTAGGATTGACATCGATAGCATCTTCATACCCTTTTAGCATGAATGTATCTGTGAATTTTAGTCCAAGCGGACTTACAAAATCATGATGTTCAGTAGATAGTTCTTTCAGGTAAGACTCTGCATCCTTTTTGACTTCATCTAAAGATTTATTTGCCTGCTCAGCTATCTTTGACAAAGTTTCTAAATAGGCAGGATTTTGTAGCATTAAGGACATATTGAAAAATACTATTTTTCCCGCATAATAAATGTATGATATGTATCATACCTCATCATCCCTGCTACCCGCTTCATTACTGTTCCCTTCAAAACAGGTTAATTAGTCCATACTCCCATCTGATGTTTGTACATTTTTATTATAAATCGCCCAGTGAACTACTTTATTCTCATTGTCTAATTTGAAGATTATTCCATCCTGTACGTTTTCTACAAAGTTTACCTCTTTTACATTATTTGGGAATTCTGCACTAGAACTGATTTCGAATTCAACCAAATCATTATCTCGTTCTTCTTTGCCTTTCATTATTCCTCCGCTTAATTGTGCAAAAGTCAAGTAACTACCTGATGTAAGGTTTATCGATCTATGTGGGAGACCATACAGTTCTTTGAGTTTCTCTATGTTATCCCCTACTTTGATGCCACAACTTGTTTCTGACTTATCATCGACTTTTACCTCTAGTATTTTACAAGTCTCAATTCTATTGTCAAGATCTTCCGTTGTAGTATTTGCGTACAGATTATATCTTTCATTTTTTGCAAACTGCAATCGGTGTTGATTGTCACTGAGAAAACTCCATTTATCGAGATTATTAAAATTAAGCTTTGATACTTCTATGACCTCATCATAAGACCATTCCGATTGTGCTTTAGCGATCTCCAGTATTGTTTTAGAGTTGAATAGTTCTATTGTTATATCACATAGTTTATCTGTTGCAAATGCAACACCTGGCTCTTCAAGATTTAGCGCTTTAACTTTATTGTATCTCGCAATCTCATTGTTAGGATTAATTTCTAGTGCTCTATTAAATGGGGTTACTTCTATTAAACCAAAACTGTGAGGGTTTTGCTTAGGAATCTTCTTATCCTTTAGCTTACCCATGAGGATATGGACTATATCAGTCTGAACATAAATATTAGAAAGTAGTTGAGCTTTATCAGGCATAGCGCATGATTCATAATTAAATGAGGATTCAATACTTTTAAACCAGCTTGTAGAATCAGGAGTTAAATCTGGTTCTGAGAGTTCTCTTATTAAAATTTCATGTCCGAATCTCTGAGCTTTATATGCTTCTTTTACTACACTACCATCATCTGGCTCCATGATGTCTGGAAAAGGAGAAATAGTATCATTTTTTGAAAATGTATTCACAAGATAACCAGCTAAAGAACGTTCAGTAATTTGCTTTGCTCTTACTATACTTGCAATGGCTTTTTCTAATTCTTCATGTTTCAGTTCGCTACAATTGACAGTCCCATTTACTGAATTGAATTTAAACAATATCGCTTTTATACTTTGAGCTATGGATAAGTTAAGATAAGCAGGAGCATATTCTTTATCTAGCGCCAATGCCTTTTCGAAATAATCTTCTGCGACTAATATTCGATGTTGGATATTGTTTAGTTGACATTGAGTATGGACCATCCACCCTGGAGTGATCATTAGATCTGCGACCATATCTTGGTCAGTAAAATCAGGATGTGGCACCCTAAAACTAGCATCGAGTGTAAGAGGGAATTTATAATCAGTAATTGGTTCTTGGAATAATCTTAGAATCTCTAACATCATAGAAACACCAATATTGTTATACAACTCTCTACTTTGAAACTTACGAATGATCTTTTCGAAATAAGGAACAGCATCTTGATACTGCTCTAATGCTACTAGGTAGTTAGCCATCTCAAAAACTGGAATCAACTCTTGTAACTCAGAAGTAGTTTTGTTTATAATCTCTAATCGTTCGTCATAAGAAGGATAACCTGGAGTTTTCTTTGTAAGGTTCATGAACGGATGATCATAAGCTCGCCTCAAAAATTCCTTCCCTGCTTCCATAGGCTTGTAGCCTGCTAGATAGCCTAAAAATCCGCCCTCAAAATCTGCCTCGGCTTCATCATGAGTATCGCTGTAATCAACAATAGCACTTTCAAGTTTTTTATTGAAATCTGTATTCGCATTAACCTTATTTATCTCATCAGACAAGTTGCGGACTCTAGCGGTTTGCATGAGCTCAGGTGCAGCTTCCTTGATGGCATGATTTATTTTCTTGTGCTTATTGATATAATGACCTAGCTCGTGCCCGAGCATAAACGCAAGAGCATTGAGCGAATCTTGGCCCATGGCCCTCATAATCTCATAGCTTAAACTGTCTAAATGGATCTCATTCCTCTCACGATAATAGATAGCGAGTTTTAACGATCCTGTAAAACGTCTAACCTTTATGAAAGGTGGTTCTGAAGCCAAGATACCTTTAGCCATTTTCAGATCATTAAGCACCTTATTAGCAGTGCGATTCATCTGATTCATATTGACTTTGGCAAGTATTGGCTGTGGATCTGTCTCTGCTTTTACATGGGTACATAGCAATAGCAGGAAAACTAATGGAAGTATTGTTCTCATATTAATTTAATTGGGCTAATCGAAAGTTATAAAAAATAATATAATTCAGCTTGAAACACAATTGAAAAATTGAATCGATTTTACCTTAAATTTGATAAACCCAATTGAAAAACATTTTTGACTTCCTCCTTCTTACATATAATTTCGCTACTGGTGTCTCTATTTCTAAGTGGACACTTTGCAGCACCAACCGGCCATCTGAATAAACAAAACTATGGTCTTGTAATAGGAATCTCAGATTATCAGGATGATGCAATATCTGATCTACAATTTGCTCACAGAGATGCAGAAGCGTTTGCAAACTATCTAGTTAATGCCCACGGATACAAAGTTCCATTAGAAAATCTAGAACTCATTATAAACGAAAAAGCAACAGGTGGAAATGTACATAAAGCGCTAGGATCAATTCTTGAAAAAGCGAAAGCAAATGACAGAGTCTATATTTACTTTGCAGGCCACGGCGATGTAGAAGTTGTGGATAAAAAAGAAAGTGGACATTTACTTCTTTATGACACGCCTGCAAATACTTATCAGATAAACTCTTTAAGAGTAAATGATTTAAAAACGATAGTAAGCAAGCTAACGGATGACGTTGGTGCAGAAGTCATTTTAATAACGGATGCATGTCACTCTGGTAAGCTTGCTGGAGATGCCATTCATGGAACACAACTTACCAATAGTGTCTTAGCAAATCGATTTGGCAATGAAACTAAAATACTTTCATGTGGTCCAGATGAGTACTCTCAAGAAGGTAAGCAATGGGGAGGTGGACGAGGAGTCTTTTCCTTTAATTTGATTGAAGGCCTTACTGGTTTAGCCGATAACAATGCTGATAGCCAAGTTACTGGAAGAGAACTGCAGAGATACTTAGAAGACAAAGTAGAGCAAGACGTTTATCCTAATTTTCAAACCCCTGAGTTAGTAGGTGACCGACGGCAAATTTTAAATTTTGTTGATGAAGATGCATTAGTTAAATTATTAGAAAGCAAATCTAGCGAAGCTGGGTATGAGGAATTATCTGCTGCATTAACGGTAGTATCTAATTCTCCAAGTGAAAAGGTTTCTTTAGCTAAACAGGACTTTTATGGTGCATTGCAAGAAGGGTATTTCATACCAGCTGATATAGATGTAGAATCTCTCCCAGACCTACAATCTGCTAGTGAATTATACGATAACGTCCTTACTAAACAGCTCTCTGAAAATCAATTGAAGGGACTTAAGGCAGATTTCATTGCTGCTCTTCAGGATGATGCACAAGCAGCTATCAACTCGTATCTAACCGCTAATAATGAAATTATTGTTGACTATGAGTTTGACAATGGAATAGCTTACAAACTATACCCAGAATACCTAGAAAAAGCCGCAGAACTTCTTGGCCCAAATCATTATTTGTACAGCCAGATGCTTGCTAAAAAACACTACTTCAAAGGAGTGTATTACAGGATTTCTAGCCTTACTGTTGCAGACAAACAAGCGAACTATAAATTAGCGGAGGATGAAATACGGAAAGCTCTACTCTATGATGATAAAGCAGCTTACATTTATATGGAACTGGGAATGATCTATAGCTATATGCAGGATGAAAGATCAATAGAGATGTACAAAAGGGCAATAAGTTTAGCACCAAATTGGGCGCTTCCCTATACAAGTCTTGCATACGAATATCAAAATATTGATAAGGATGATTTAGCATGGACTAATGTAAAAAAGGCACTATCTAGGAATCCAAAATATGAAAGGGCTCACTTAATAAAAGCAATTCAATTTAGGAAGGAAGGAAAAGTTGAGGAGAGCAAAAATATTCTGCTCAATTACATTAAAGAGTATGGCCCATCACATTTTATTTATAGGTATTTGGGAAGTTTTGAATTTGAAAATGGCAATACAAATCAAGCCATAATTTATCTGGAAAGTTCAATTAAAACTAAACCAAATTTTGGAGGCTACTTCTATCTTGGTAATGCATATTATCAAACAGACATTGAAAAATCAAAAGAGTATTGGCAAAAGGCATTAGAAATATTTCCTAATTCTGAGGCTACATTAAACAATTTGGCTTGGTTAAATCAAATTAATAAAGAATATGATTTAGCCATTGAGAAATATCAGAAAGCAATATCACTCAACTCTAAAAGCTTCCTCCCAAGGCTAAACCTGGGTAAAATCTATTACGAGTTAGAAGCTTACTTAGAATCAGAGGAACAATTCGAATTTATACTGAATGAACTTGAACCTAGAAATAATGAAGTGTTTTTCTATTTGGCTAAGATAGCATGTAATCAACAAGATGATGAAGGATGCTTGGATTACCTAGAGTTGGCAATTAAGAATGGTTATGATAAAACTGAGGAAATAAGATCTAACTCTATCTTTAACTTAATACAGGAATTCCCAAAATTCAAGAACTTAATCGGTGAAAAATGAAGGAGGCTCAATGACCTCCTTCCTGTATAATTATTTTTATGGTAGCGGATCTAATTTCAATCTTAGCGCTTCAAAATGATTTGCAATTTTAGTAATGTCTTCTACATTTGAAACTTGAATATTTAATGCTTTAACCGCTTGTAAGTTCCACGATTTTTCGAATAGAAAATCAGATTTCCTTAGATGCTTATCTACACCCGTCGATGTTCTATAGGCTTGATCGGTCTCTAGTTGTAACAATGCATTTTCTAAGTCTACAGAACTCCTTAATACAAATCTGTGGGAGTTTGATTTGCGATCGTTGTCACTACTTAATGTAATTACATATTCGCTTCCTTCGGTTAATCCTAAGTTAGGAAGATCGAGAAATACTGCTAGATTCCTTGTTGTAACATTAAAAACTGAGCTTGCGTTACTATCGAATAAATTAAATACAAATTCAGTAGCTCCTTCTACAGGCTCCCACTTAAATGTAGTGGCTACATTGGGCATGTTACCATGCATAGGCCAGTGCGTGATAATAGGATCATTACCTCCACCCCCGATTGGACATGTTGAGTGACCTGGACATCTGGGTGTCATCGGTTGGCTAATCACTAGTGAGTAGCACATGACCAACATGGTCGTAATTAAAATTGTTTTGAAAGTTTTCATTGGTTCTAATTTAAATTTGGTAAAATTATTTGGAGTTATTTGTATTAAGATATTATTTTCAATTGAATAAAAGTGCTTGCGCATTTGTAAGTTGATCTTGTCTTACAAGGTAATTTGCAAAGGTTTTCTTTAGTAATAAATTATCAGGGTTTTCATAAAGCATCTGTTGATACATCGTATAGGTATCATAATAGTATTCTTCCATTTCGAAAACTACGGCTTTCATCCATTGCTTTTCATCTGTAGTCGCTATCTCATAAGAAGGTAAATATCCTAATCGCTCTACAACTTTGATAGCGTCTTCAGGAGCGTAAGTAAAAGAAGTCTCAGTAATGTTCTTTGATTGCGCTAAAGGCGAAACAAGCTCGAGAAAATAGTTTTCTCCATTAATAATTTTAAGTTTTTTTAGATCTAATGTCGAGCTATTAGTAATAGACTGCTGAGTAGATACTAGCGATCTAGTTGCATCATATAAATTTATAGTTACTGGACCATCCATATTGCTTTTCCATTCCAAATTTAACTGGCTTGCCGCCACCTTGCCATGCACTGGAGTAACTAATTGAATATTACTTTTACCTGAGCTATACCCTCTTACACCTCCGTGCACATTCATATATTGTTGGTGATATTTAGCTAGCTCTTTTTTGTCATCTTTAGTAGACATACCTGCTGTAACAAACTTCCAGAATCGAGAAGAAAAGCTCATCGACTTCTTAGTATTAGAATCATAGATGTCTTTAATATCATATCGTCCTTTGCCATTAAGTAATACTGACTTTTGATTGACAATCAGTTTGACTTTTGCATCGTCATCTAAGAAAATCGTTCCTTCAATAGGAAGAGTCAATCCTGGATAAAGATCCTTGGACTCTGATCCTTCTAAAGTTGTATAGTTCGTATTACCTTGATTGTGCAATACGACTACCAGATCAGTTTGCGCTACGGCAATATTGCCACCAAGTAAAATAATTAAGAGATAATATAGCTTTATCATATCTAGGTAATTTGTGGTTCTTTGAAAATTTGTTCCTCTTGTTTGATTGGCAGATAAGATTTCATTTTTGGCAGTAGGACATTCTCATAAAAGTCAGTAACATCCCATGCAATGAGTGCACCAAATATGCCGATTATGAGATTGAGCCGAACATTAAAAAAATAAAAAACACCTACCACCAAGGAAAATAGAAATATGAAAACTAACACCTGGAGCAACTTTATAAATATCCAATATACCCTCTTATAGGAAACAAAATCCATACGTATGATTGCAACGCTGAGCATGATGATCAAAATTGACAATAACATATTTACCCAATCAGGCATCTCAATGATGTAATCTTCATGCATGATCATAGATATGATATTAGCATGTATCAGCACACCATACATATCAGGTAGAGACTTGGTTGTTACTTTATCATTGAGAGGAGTATAAAATTTATCCCTCATCGATTGGCTCCATTCATCACTACCAGTATAGCCGAATAGTACTATTTTATCCTTAAAAACAGCTGTAAGATCTTGCTTAGATTCTATTAACTGATCAATTTCGTAGTGGACAAATGACTCGCTACCTCCTTTGTAATTAATCCTTAGACTTTCTCTTTTCTTCTTCAGTAATTTTTCTGCTTTAGAAGGATCGGCAATTTGAGAGACTCTTGCAGCGAATGCTATTTGCGGTACATCATCTGTAGGCTCAGAGACACTAAATAACCTAATGCTTGTTTCTGGCTTTGCAACGAAGTTAATATATCCTGTAGGTATCGAATCACAAAAATATGGATTACACTCATCTGTATATTCAAACTCATTAGTCTCTTCATTATACTTCCCAAGTACTGTAGCTAATACCAATCCTGGTGTACTACGAAAGACATCTTGCATACGAGCATCGGTCTTTGGATCTTTTAAATCTTTAAAGAGGACATCGATCCCGATAGCTTTGGGTTTATACAGATTCAATTTTGCCACTGCATCTGTAATCAGTTTTCTATCTGGTTTACCAGTATTCACAATGACTATATCTTCTTCAAAATCTACAATAGATTTATCTCTGAATTTAGCAAACACGACATCTGTAATTTCATAATCCACCAAACTCCTCGTCAATGGATTAATCGCTTTAACATTGATCTGCAAAAGAGATATGATGTATAAGAATAGAAATATTAATACCGTAATTAACATTACATGGGTAAAGTATTTTGTCTTACCAGAAAGCGCAGACCAATGACGATATATTTTGGTTAATATCATCAGCGACTTATTTTATATATACTCCACTCTATAATTTCCCCAGTCTTGTTTATTGTAAAAATCGCATTAGATCCATGATACAACAAGAGACTCTTATCTACTCCAGCAATTAACTTATCAGGTTGACCCAAGCTTTCTTCAAGTTGTAATCTTGAGCTGCCAATCTTAATGTCCTTTCCAAATTGTAAGACATCATCAGTTATAATTTGGAACAAAGTATACTGCCCCATAATTCTGCTATTCAATGAAACGAGTACTTCAGAGTTTTCCTTAGCAATGGTGTGAAAACTATTTTCATTATCCAGTTCGATATTAAGCATAGCTTGCTCTTTATCTTGCATTATTCTTGCGTACATCTTATCTAAATCAGTATTATCTATGACTTTGCGATATTGTCTCTTTTGATTTTTCTGGTATTCACAGCCAGATTCTGAATCTAACTGACACAGATTAATTTCACCCAAATTAGTGTTGGCCTTTTTAAACAATACTTTAGCCTTGTTCACATCATCTGTAGAAGCTGCAATAATCCCTAAAAGAACTGTCGCATCTGATACTCCTTTCGTATTATTAAACTTTTCGAATGACCTTTGGGCTTTTAAGGTGAAGTATTCTGCGTCCATCCATTCCCCTTTGATAGCATGTACATTCGCAATGTTAAGTAATGCCTTACCGAAACTTTCATCAAGGATATTAGCAGTTTTAAAATTATCCATCGCAGCATCTAATAACTCCTGTACCTCCTCACTACTTACCGCTCTAGTGGAAAGTCGAGTATCTAATTCTATCTCAATAGGAAAATGAAATTTAAGTTGGGATGCAGGCATCAAATCAATAGCCTCTAATGTAGAAAGCACACCAAGGTTATTATAAATCTCTCGGCTTTGAAATTTTGTGTCATCTAATAAGAATTCTAGATACATACGCGCTTGCTCATACTCCCCTGCCACCGTAAGATAATTTGCCATGTCAAATATCCTACTGTGTTTTGTTAGCAGCACATCACTATTTTGAGCGATGATTCTACGTTCATCTACACTAGGGTAATTAGTATCTGCCTGGTGCTCTAAATTATAAGCTTGATATAGTTCATCAAGTAACTTTGGCATAACACCAAGTGTATTATAACCTGCCATGTGTGCCAGTAAACCACCCAGATGATCCGCTTGAAGTTCTAGGCTTAAACCATCATCCTGTTCAGTCAGTGTTTGGTTAGATTCAAGTTTTCTATTTCTATTTAGAAAATGTTCTTTCCAATCATGCTTTTCATAATAATGGATCAACTCATGAGATATTAATGCTGCAAGTCCATTTAAAGAATCTTTGCCAAGCTTCATACAAGAATCAAAGGCTTTCTCTTCTAGGACTACCAATCTATCTTTAGGTTTTACCCATGCAGGTCGCTGTTCTGAGTTATGCATTTCGAAGATTGGCTGCGGCATATTCTTGACACCCTTAGCTTCTACTAGTTTTTCGAATACTGATTTAGCAACTGCAAATTTTTCTTTTGGTATACCTTCTTGACCTCGAAGCTTTCCCTCTCGATTGAGAGCAAATGAAAATGTCCCATCATAACTTATCTGTTGTGCAGATATATCTATAACTGCAATAAGTGAGGTCAGGGCGACCAGTAATATTCTGTGGAAATTGTTCAATTGTAATGTTATTCTTAGGGTTAAAAAACAATCAAAATATATTATTCATAAATTATTCAAATTATTCAGTTCTTATACTAAAATCACGATATCCATCCTGAGAAATACGACCAACAGTAAGATTATCCTTGCAGGCAGAATTAACTTATTGTGGTTTGTGATTAAACATATGCCTTCCAATTATCCTTGAAGTATTGTTCTTCTATGGAAGCACGAACGCGGCTTTTGATCTCTTTGCTACGATATCCATCGTATAATTTGGGGGCAACTAAAGATAAGAATTTATTGAAAAATCAATATAGACTCAATTCTTACATTAATCATAAGAAAATACCAAAACCATAATGCAAAAAACACCTGGCAATCCAGGACGGTCTTACCAGGTGATCGAAATCAATTGGTTTTCATTTGATCTCTTCATTGCATTTAGATATGCTTATGGAAGTTGTATTTTAACATTGACAGCAAACCTTAATCAGCTGACTTTCACATTTGCTGCTCAGAGAGTTAAGGCAGATAAATCATGTGCAATGCCAGCCATGTAGAAACGCCACAAGTAAATGCTGACCTTATTCTTTGAGGCTTTGACTGTCCATTTTAATTTGCCTTCAAAGAGGGTTGGAAAAATTGTACTAAGAGTTGGAAGTTGATTTTTCACTATAGTTCTTTTAAGTGGCTTTTAATATAATATTCTGTTTGTAAGTATAATTAAGAATTATATTCTCAATATTAACTTATAACATTGCTATTATTCAGCTATCCTCGACAACTAAAGTGAATTATACGACGAACGGATGTCTTGTCATGATGACCATAAATAAAGGAATTGAACCGTATCGTAGAAGGGCTTAACTAGACAGCATGGAAGAAGTAGAAATCATTTAATCTATCTCAATTAAAAGAACCTCTTTCAGATGTGGCTATTTGAAATAAAATAGATTTTCTGTTATTATTCTATTTTGGCCTTACTAAAAGAATTCTAGTAAATGAAAAATTAATCAGGAATCAATACGCCTGGATTCATAATGGCTTTAGGATCTAAAGTCGCTTTTACACTTTTAAGAACTTCTCCAAAGAGTTTATTATGTTGATTACTATAAGCTGGTCTATGATCTCGACCTACTGCATGATGATGAGTTATCGTACCTCCTTCAACAATGATGGCATCTGATACTTTCTTTTTGATAGTATCCCACTGCTGTAATTCATTACCAGAAGTACCAGTTGCAATGATAGTATAGTATGGCGCTGGACCATCAGGGTACAGATGCGTAAACCTACAGCTGACGTAACCTTTTGCCCCTACTTCCTCTAGAGCACTTTTAGCTGCTGACTCGATTGCCTCATGAAACTTCGCAAAGTTTTGCCAAGTAGTACAAGTCTCAAAAGTCTCTACAATAAACCCATATCGAACCAACTCATCCCTCATATAAGGAGCTTGGAGAAATGACTTTTTCCAGGTATCTGCATCTTCACTCCGTTTAGTTGTTTGCTGCTTTCTCTCTTTCCAAGTGCCTCCTTGACACTTACAAATTTCTAGTGCTTTAGCGACACGTTCTGCTAGCGGAGCATCATACGACTCAAATCCAAGTATCAAGGTATCTTGACCTGAGCCTAGATTATTAAACATCGCCTCGAAAGCACTAATCAATCTTGCATTACTCGGAAAAAGGGCAGACTGAGAGAGCAACCGACATGCTTCTACTCCACTTTCCCATGAAGGGAAACTTATCGTATATGCTTCTTTCTCTTTAGGTAACTCTTGTACCCTCATCCATGCTTCCGTGATAATACCATAAATTCCTTCTGATCCCATCACTGCATGATTATCATCAGGTCCTGCACCTGAGCCTGGTAACCTTCTAGTTGATATGACTCCCGATGGACTCACCATCTTTAAACTTTGGACGAAGTCATCTATGTGTGTATACATAGTTGCAAAGTGTCCACCCGCATGAGTAGCAATCCAACCACCTAGCGTTGAGAACTCGAAACTTTGTGGATAATGCCTAAGTGTATAGCCATGAGGTCTGAGCGATTTCTCCACTGCTGGACCATACATACCCGCTTGTAACCTAACACACCTGCTGTCTCTGTCTACTTCTAATAATTGATCAAAGTTTTGCATGTCCACGCTAATCGTTCCATTATACTTACTATCAAATCTGGGCTCTATCCCGCCTACTACACTAGATCCTCCACCATATGGGATCACAGCTATCTTTTTCTCTGAAGCGAAATCAAATATTTTAGAGATTTCCTCTTCTGTACTTGGGAACGCAACATAATCTGGAGCTTGCTGAAACTGCCCTCTGATAGCTCGCCATACATCTCTGAATGCTTTTCCATAGGTATGATTCGCTCTTGTATAAGTATCATCTGTGCAAAAGGCAGTAAGATCGCTAGGTAGTTGAAATCTCGGTTTGTCTATGTCGATTTCAATAAGTGTCTTTGGAATGATAGGTTCGCTTGCCTCAGCCCCTAACCCCATCTGCAACATCTCTATTGTTTTCTTTAGTACACTTTGATCAATTTCAAAATCAGTTCTTCCCCATCCCCAGTATTTTCTTTTTTGATCCCTTTGCATACCTTAATTTTCTATTCTCAGAAAGATAGACAATTAATAGAAAGTGATCTCTTTGCTATTTGTCTAGATTAAAAACAACTCCTATGGTGTAACCTTCTTCTAAAAGCGAAGTATTACCTAGTATATATTCGATCAACCTAAATTAATGACATTATGAAAAACTTAATCCTAATTACCCTTAGCCTTTTGATAACAATCAACATTGCTGGTCAAACTATTGAAAACGAATCAAGAAAAATAGGAGCATTCGACAAAATTAGCGTGAACTCAGTTATCAAAGTAGAACTATATAAGAGTACTTCCGCAGAATTAGAAATCTACACTGAGAATGTCCCGACAGAAAAGATCAAGAGTAAAATAAAAAATGGAAAACTAATCTTAGATCTAGAAACAAGGAGAAAAGGTTGGAATGATATTGAGATTAAAATAAGAGTCCCTTTTCAAAACCTCACAGAAATTAATGGGCACACGGCTTCACACATATCATCCAATGAAATATTAAAAATAGACGATTTAGAGATATCGCTTGGAGAGGCAAGTCGATGCAAACTTAATGTGAACTGTGACTACCTTGAAGTCAATCTTAACTCCGCATCGAATCTTGAACTTAAAGGAATCTGTGAAAAATTAGATGCAGATATAAACTCTGCTGCTACCCTCAATGCTTTCGAGCTTAATACAGTTGAAGCAGACATAGTAGCTAATAGCATGGGCAAAGCAAAAGTAAACGTGAAAAAAGATTTACATATCTCTGCTGGCTCTATGGCAAAGGTTTATTATATGGGTGAACCTTCAAAGCTACACAAAGACAAATCTAGCATGGCCTCAATCAAACAAGTGAGCGAAGGTTTGCAGAAGATTAAATAGACTCATAATAGTTTAAAAACAATTAAAGAAGCTATTTCTTCTAGTTTTTCTCGATGTACTTTTTTTTACTCCGATTGTAGGTATATCCAGAGAAGACAGCAAGCATGATACTAAACACAATTATTAGAATCTGAAAACTTTCAACCCATTTTATAATTACCCCTAAAAAGGCAGCTCCGCCCAACCAAACTGCTAATGAACTAATCCAACAACAACTAGTTCCAACAAAAAATGCTACAACGCTGCCTAAGAAGGTCTTTTTATATTTTTTCACTATTTAATAGCACTTAAGGAAATACTGGTAACTCTAGATGCGATATCTTTTGCTTCTTCACTATCCAAATTGAAATTCATTTCTTGTGCAACCTTCATCACTTGTGGATCAGTAAGCATCAGCTCTAATGGAAATTTAGTTTTAGATACAACCTTAACATCTTTAAAACCTGCGTCCTTTACATATTGCAAGTAGTCCTCTAACTTCTCAGCTCCAGATACACATGCCACATGGGCAGCTAATGAATCCTTTACAAAATTTGGCAGCTCCTTCTCTAGTACAATATCACTTACGGATATTTTTCCTCCAGGTTTTAAAACTCTGTATGCCTCTTGATAAACTTTATCTTTATTCAAAGACAAGTTGATCACACAGTTAGAAATAACGTGGTCTGAAACCTCATCATCTAATGGCAGTGCTTCTATATCACCTTTAATAAAATTAACATTTTGATACTTTCCTTTTGCTGCGTTTTTCCTTGCAAGTTTTAGCATATCATCAGAAAGGTCGATACCTATTACTTTGCCTTCTGTACCTACATTTTTAGATACGATGAATGCATCAAAACCTGCTCCAGATCCCAAATCTACAACTGTTTCACCCAATTGTATATTAGCAAGTGCAGATGGGTTGCCACATCCTACTCCTAAATTTGAATCATCAGGCACCTGTTCTAATTCCTCTTTGGAATAGCCAATATTAGTAGCTATTTCACTTGCATGAGCAGTTGGATCACAACATGCGAAAAGCTTAGAAAGAAGCTTACTATTCTTTGACTTTGCAAGCTTGCCGTAACTATCTACTACTGATTGTTTTACTGAGATTGTATCCATTTGATCATATAATGTTGATACAAAGTTTAAACAGAAATATCACTTTCCTATTGACCTAGGTCAATTCCGTCCAATTTTATTTCTTATCCTACTCAATGTTTCGGGAGCTACCTGCAAATAAGTAGCTAAATTATTTAGAGGTACCCTCTGAAGAAGGTCGCTTTCATTTTCTAAAATCTGCACATATCTTTCTGTAGCTGAGAGGTCTCTCAAAAATCGATTGTGGCATTCTGTAGTTATAAATTCATTCTCCGCAACTAACCTTCCTACCTGCTGCCAAAACAAGTCTTTACCATATAGCTCTTGTAGTGATTCATATTTAAGCACTACTAAATTTGAATCTTCTATTGCTTGGATAGCAAACTCACTTTCTGTTTGTGTAATCAGACTACTATATGAACAAGTAATAGTTTTTTCTTTACAAAAACAATTGGTAATCTCTTTACCATCATTTAAATAATACAATCTGAGCAATCCTTCTTCTATGAAAGCAATGCTTTTACATACTTTCCCTTGCTCTAAAAAATAGTCGCCTGAATTGACTTCTACTGTAGACAGGTAAGGAAT
>CALFUQ010000122.1 GCA_937929885.1 uncultured Saprospiraceae bacterium | reverse complement strand
TTTTTTGTTCGCAGATACTAAGGACATATTTTTCATCACCTGTCTTTACTAGATAGTTGGTATTCTCAGAACCACCACTTAACAATTCGTAAGACGAAATATCCGAGATGTTGAACTGAGATAAAACAGCTTCTATTTCTTTATAGTCTAATCGAGTATAATGCTCCATCGTTAGGCAGTTTCTTTTTGTGCCCAGTGATTTTCCATGGCATCCAGCAAGGCGTCTTCAAGATGGGTATGGTCGGCGGTATATCCTTTTTGGCTTTTTACTTTAGCTTTTTCTATGGAAGGATGTGTAGCGGCGGTGGGTAACGAGTCAACGCCAAGTGATTGCTTTATAATTTGAGGAAATTTTGATGGATGCGCTGTTGCAAGTACAATTACTTTACAATCACCTATGTCTTCTTTTAACTTGTTTGCTACAGCTAATGCAACAGCAGTATGTGGATCCATTAAATATCCTTCGGCATCAAATATTGTTTTGATTAGCTCCATAGTTTTCTCATCAGAAACACTAGCAGATAAGTAACCTTCTCGATAAGCTTCCCAAGTTTTGGGGTCAAAACGTACCGTTCGATTTTTATCCAACTCCTCCATCCATTGTTTTATTTTTTGTGTATCCCCACCTACACAGAAATATAAATATCTCCAAAAATTCATAGGAACAAGGATATCAATTGCCGATGAAACGGTTTCGTAAATAGGGGCCATAGAGAAGACGCCTTCATTGAATATACGCTTAAGACATTCATTTTTGTTTTGGGCAGCGATATATGTTTTGATGGGTAAACCCATTTTACGTGCGATACCACCTGCACATAAGTTTCCAAATGCCCCAGACGGAACCGCCATACAAATTCCTTCACCCATAGTGTCTGCGATTTGTAAATAGCCATAGAAATAGTGTACAGTCTGGATCATGATTCGTCCCCAGTTTATGGAATTTACACTAGAGAGGTTTACCTTTTCCTTGAAGGCTTGATTAGCATATAATTTCTTGATAACAACATCTAGATCATCACCGCCTTCGGGGCAGTTGTATACACCGACAGGATGCACATTGGAGTGGTGCAGGGTAGTCATTTGTCTTTCCTGCTCCTCCGTAATCATTCCTTTTGGATACAAAACCCATGCGTCCATTGTAGATTTTCCTGCGATATAACTTGCGGCAGCGGGCCCAGTATCTCCAGTAGTTGCCACGATGATGGATAGTTTTTTATTTTTTCGCTGCAAGAAAAAATCAACAAGATTGACTAAAAATGCAAGACCTATATCCTTAAAAGATAACGTCGAACCATAGAACAACTCCATGATGTAAGTATTCTCTTGCGACTTTAATTTAGGGATAGGAATCACCTCGTCTTTTTCGAAGGTTCCATATGCCTGAGCAATAACAGATCGCAGATCCTTTGCAGAGATAATCTCTCTATCTATAAATAAACTCATTATTTCGAAAGCTAATTCTTTATAAGACAGTTCTTTCCATTGCGCTAGCTGCTCTGCAGAAATTTGTGGAAGACGCTCTGGTACATATAATCCACCATCAGCTGCATACCCATCCAGTATGGCTGTTTCGAAATCTACAGCTTCTCCACCTCCCTTGTTACTTACAAATTTTATCATGACTGCTGATCTAAGAAATTAGCATATACAGATGAAGCGATCATGATGTCTTGAACTGCAACTCCAGTGAGATCGACCACAACGATTTGGTCGTCAGAGGTACACTGCAATTTAGGATCTTGTAAAGCATTCCCAAGTTCTATCACCTTGTCTTCTGTAATTACTCCTGTTTTTAGTGCTTGATGAATTTCTCCTCGACTCATGCATTGAGAGATACTATCTGCAATCACTAGATCTGCTTTCCCCAAAATATTGCTATCCAACTCTTGTTTACTATGAGTATCAGAACCTATCGCTACAATTAAAGTGCTAACTGTAATATCATCTGCTTGGAGCAAGGGCGATTCGGCAGGTGTTGTAGTAATGATCACATTAGCATTTTGCGCAAGCTCTGCACAACTAGCGGCACTGCGTATATCTATTTCATTTCCTAACTCGGTGATCAATTGTTGCACCTTGGTATGATCTCTACCCCATATCCAAATGGTTTTACAAAAATTTATTTGTTGGAGTAGTTGTATTTGGAGTTTAGCGATTGTCCCTGTTCCTATTATCCCTACTGCTTTTATTTCTTTTGGTGCAAAAGAACTTGCAGCCAATGCTCCTGCAGCTACCGTCCTGATATTGGTTAGATAACCTTCATCTAACAAGATAGTAATCAGCTCGCCCGTTTTTTGATTAAACAAGAGCATCATTCCTTGACCAGTAGGAATCCCAAGCTCAGCATTGTTATAAAACCCTGAAGCAATTTTTATCACATAGTAATCCTGGTTTTTGATATATCCATATTTGATGTGGACATCCCCTGGCGGATCTTTGAAAATTAATTCTCCTACAGGTGGTACGACAGTATTTTCATTGCTATACTGTATGAATCCTTCTTTCATTGCTGCTACTACATCTATCTTTTCTGCGATTGAAGTGATTTCTTTTAGCTCTATTATTGTTGGCATTGGTTTTCTTTGTCTCTGAGTTCTAAGATAATGATGTTTAGTTTCTAAGGTGTTGTGATTTTTGGGAAAACTTCTTATCTAGACTAAAGAAATTTTTTAGTGCAGCGCTCGCGTTAGGGTGTTGTCTCCTTTTTGAAGGAGAGGTCGGGGGAGGGTATAGTATTTAGTAGCAATTAGTGTTATGTCCAGCCTTACTCTAAAAGTCCATTCAACTTAGCATGCTGTAAGAGCATGATCGTCTTTGCATCTTTAATCTCACCACTTGCGATCATTTTGTAAGCTTCTTCAAAACCTAATTCCATAACTGTGATGTTTTCATTTTCATCTTCTGCACCACCACCTTCGCTTACTTTCATATCCTTAGAATATTCTCCAGTAAAAAAGTAGAGGATCTCTGTGACAGAACCAGGAGACATGTACACTTCAAAAACTTTATCAACTTTAGTTATTCGATAGCCAGTCTCTTCTTCCGTTTCCTTCCTGATACAATCTTCCGCATTGTCTTTATCTAGAAGGCCAGCACAGGCTTCTATCAACATCCCATCTTCGTTCCCGTTAACATAAGAAGGTAGACGAAACTGTTTGGTGAGCACTACGGTCTTGTTTTCCTTATTGTAAAGTAAAATGGTTGCTCCATTGCCTCTGTCATATGCCTCTCGTTCTACAGATTCCCAATTTCCATTTTTGTCTTGGATGTCAAAGTTGAATTTATTGAGGGTATACCAATTGTCTGAAAGGAGTGTTTTTTGAAGGTTTCTGATTTTGGTCATCTTTTAAAATTTGGAATTTAGATATAAGTATTCTTTACAATCACCCATTATGGTAATTGTAAAGAAGTATCTTACCTACATACCTCTTTAGCATCTATTATGTTTACTAGAATTAGAGATTAAATTGAAACTTGATCCTAAAACTGCAAATTAATCCTTTCACGAGCAAACTTGCGGTATTAGTAGTAATCTTGTATGGTATCACTGTAGTAATTATAGCTTATTTATCATCAGTCAGATAAATGGATGAAAAAAATATACTAGCACCCGATGACGAATTCTTCCAGAATTTGAAGAGGCATGTAATTGAAAACATAGGCAATTCCCAATATAACATTGACGACCTATGTCGGGATAGTTTGATGAGTCGTTCACAATTGCATCGGCGAATAAAAGAAGAAACGGGGTTGTCGACAACGCTTTACATCAGACAATTGAAATTGCATAAAGCGAAAGACTTATTAGATGATTCTGATCTCAATATTTCTGAAATAGCATATGATGCAGGCTTTAGCAGTCCTCAAACATTGTCGAGATATTTTTCTGCATCGTTTGGTGTATCGCCTTCGCAATATCGATCAAGTTCAAAAGAAGAAGAAAAGCACCTTGATAACATAGGAGTACAAGCTAAACAAGCTGATACGATAGAGCAACAGGATGACATTAGCTTGGATGCTATTCAGCTAAAAGAAAAGCGACTGGGAGTTGGTGTGGCGCAAGAAATAATACTACCTACAACTGAGTCCGCATCTACAATAGACAAGTTTGATCTAAGATCATTTAAAATTATTTATCTATTGACACCTTTAATCGTAGTTGTTGGGTGGTGGGGCATAAAACAATTTCTAGATCAACCTTCTGTTGATAGCTCTAATGCGATAACACAGTTAAGCTTAACGAGTCAAAATTCTATTGCGGTATTGCCCTTCGTCAATTTAGGAGCGGCTGAAAATGATCAATTTTGTGCGGGTATTCAAGAAGATATTCTGACAAAACTGAGTGTTTTTAAAGACCTAAAGGTTATCTCTCGTACGTCCACAGAAGTATACAAGAATACCACTAAGAATGTCAAGCAAATTGGCTCAGAATTGGGAGTTCAGTATTTGCTAGAGGGTAGTGTTAGGATGGAGGATGAACAAGTGGCCATCACTGCACAGTTGATTAGTGCAAGTGATGATTCTCATCTATGGGCAGAAAACTATGTACGACAAGTAGACGATGTATTTAAGATACAAAATGACATTGCACTTGATATTGCCAAGGTCCTTAACCAGAAAATAACGACAGAAACAAAAAATCAACTCACATCTGCGTATCAACCCGGTAAAGAGGCCTATAAGTCTTACCTCATCGGAAAAGAATTGTTGAAAGAAAGAACACACGAATCAATTCTAACCAGCATTGAGCATTTTAATGAGGCATTGAGCATTGAACCTAAGTTTGTAGATGCTATTGTGTATAAAGCAAACGCATACCAATTGCTAGGCAATATTGGTTATGATAGAAGCTACGAACATAAAACCAATGCAGAGAAATTTGCCCTCGAAGCCTTAAAACTAGAACCTAGTCATGCCATGGCATATGCCATACTTGCTTGTATCTATCGTGATAACCATGAGTGGGAACAAGGAGTAGCTGCTTACGAAATTGCACTCCAACATGCGCCTAATCATCCACTCATCAATTACTGGTATTCCCTATTATTGCGAGAGATAGGAGATCTAGAGGAAGCGATCATCTATAGTGGTAAAGCTAGAGAATTAGATCCGCTGTATCCCGTGATCCATGGTGGGCACATTGTCAATTTGGCTTATGCTGGCAAGCAGGATCTAGTGCATAAAGCGATTGCGGATGGTAATGTATTGTTTAAGCAATCATTCATGCACTATTGGGCACAAGCTGTACATGCAGAATCTATTGCTGATCATCAGGCGGCTGTAAGTCTTTTTGAGAAAGTTTTGGACATAAACCCAAGCTTAAAGTCAGCAAGAATAGGAATGCTATTCAACAAAGCAAGATTGGGACAAACAGATGAAGTATTTGCATATCTAGAAAAGATTGATTCGGAAACAGGAGAAGATTATTTTGCGAAAGCAACATTATATGCTGGCCTTAAGGATGTCCACCAATCTGGAACTTTTTATTTAAAAGCGATAGACAATGGTGTCTTTCCATCGGATATATTAGTTGATAAAAACTTTGACTTTCTGCGCGAGGATAAGATGTATGAGCAGATATTATCAAAATACAATCTCTTGCCTTACAGTCAAGCTACTTTAGCTTATGAAAATAGACTTTAGTAGATTTTATCAAAAAACTTGCATGGGCTAAGAACCGTATATGCAAATCAATAGAAGCTTTATGCGATTACAATTTCTGGTCCTTTTTCTTTTTATCATTTTATGCTCTTGTCACACTCAGCAGTCGAATGACAACTTGCTACTACCAATAAACTTAGACGCGAACCAATCACCATATGCTCTTCCAGTTAAGAGTATCTTATTATATGACACAATCCACTTGTGGTCTATTGATACCATCCAGTCAGCTCTGGAGGAGGTCAATGCTGTCATTGCTACCATAGAGTCCCGAGAAGCGGGCTATAGTCTTTGGAAAGTGCAATCTGATACGATAAGCTCATATCGCTATTTTGTACAAGGTCACTGGCCAGATCAGGCTAGCTATGACAGTATCCATGTCAATCCATCTTTTCGTAAAGTCTTAGATGACTATGTGCACATTTTCACAGAAACTCGCAAATGGGATTTGTATAGACGATATCAATTGATCGAATGAGTCATTGAAGACTGTCATCGCCCACAATTCCTACATCTGACACAATAGTCCAAGGATTCCTCGTCATGCAACAATAATGCAAGTCGATACAACAATAATGCAAGTCTGTACAACAATGTGACACGTCATCCCCCTGTAAACACGGCATATTTGTATCATACTTCTGAATCAGAACGCTGACACTAAAAAGGAAAAATTGATGAGTATAATAAGATTTATCCTAAACAAAGTATAAATCTTGCTGATGTGAATTGCTTTGCTTACTTCTAAATAATGTGTCAGTTCAGATTGAATATTGCATAGAAAGTATGATAGCGCAACCACCCATTTGAGTGATTGCAGTAACAAAACCACAGATTAAGTGAGCTTCTGAAACAACGGTCATCAGAATAATTAGATAAAACCCAAATCAATAATAGTGAAAAAGCCTAATTGATAAAAACACAAATAGAATAAACTAGTACCAACCAAAAGATAGGTGCTACAGATGCTGAAACAGCCACTAGAAGATGACTTCCGAGACACTTCCGTTGACCTTCAATATCACAGTATTACATAACACATTTTTTTTAAATCAGGATACCTCTTTCGGTATTTATAGTAAAACCATACACTATGAAACACAATATCTCTATGCGCGAATCACAGGTCTTACGCCTTATCGCCTTCGAAAAAACTAGCGACGAAATAGCTAGCCAATTATACATAAGCCATCATACAGCTAAAGATCACCGCAAGGCACTACTGAAAAAACTGCAAGTTAAGAATGCCGCAGGCCTTGTACGCAGAGCATTTGAATTGGGCTTGCTATCTATATCTGAAAAGCAATTTGGATTTAACCCTATAGCAATTGGAACAAACTAAATCCTCATATATCCAAATCTACCTACCAAAAGGTAGATCTCCCTTTTTTAAAATTAGAAATACAAACAAAAATGAAAACTTATAAATACATCATAATCACCCTACTAAGCATAGCTTATATAAACAGTGAAGCTCAAGTTCTCAATGGAGAATTCCGCTGGGAAACCCGCACCGGTGAAGATCAATACAATTCTGGTTTCGGCGGATTAGTAGACATTCACGCCCCATTTTTACCATACGGAGATTATGACCTCGGTGCTGACGACGATTATGGAGAAGCGTTACTTCATTTATTGTCAAAGGACGATACTCAGCCATATGCAATAAATAACTTTCAGGAAAATTTTTATTCCTATAACTGTGCAATGCATATTGCAGGAGATCAAATTCCTGGGGCTGACCTATGTGTTCGTTGGGAAACCGAAGATAATGAGTTAGGAGAGGTTGACAAGAGCACGTATCCTGGCCATGTTTTTGTAGATATTGATGGAAATGTTTACTTCGACGCTGCGGTTGGTGGAGTATTCTCATTGACCTATGAAGGTTTTTTAATTGACAACCAACTTAATCCTACAACACCACAAACACACCTCGAACTAGGCTTCAGGCTGTCTGAAAAAGATGGGCCTGAAAAGTGCGAATGTATTCTACATAATAACGGCATAACTGATCAGAGCATTAGTCAAGGGTCGGTCACGGTAGACATAGATGGTGCAAATGTCAACAAGCTCCATAAATTAAGACTCGGATTTAATGATTGGGGGGGCGCTTCCTTCCCACCCACCGCAGCTGCCATAGTTGACTTAATGTATACCTTTGTTCATGGTAAGTCACTCACTGATCCACTGGAGTTTGGGCAATTGAATTATGCCACTCCATTAACGCATACTAACAATTCCTACGATCCGAATGCAGGCAATCAAAATCCTCATTTTTCTACTCAAATAACGGAATCGGTTAGCAGCACCTTTTATAGTTTTACTGTGCCTCAAGATGGAGCGAATGTGAGCGTTTACGATTCAGAACTATCAGGTTTTGATTACACTACATTTCAGCTTTATAAGGGGAATACTTCAATAAGCGTTAAGAACCAAACTACATTATTCGGGTC
>CALFUQ010000121.1 GCA_937929885.1 uncultured Saprospiraceae bacterium | reverse complement strand
CATAAGCTCCATCGGATCTTCCAATAGATTTTTAACTCTTACCAAGAATGTTACGGAAGTACTACCATCTATAACTCTATGATCATAGGATAATGCTAAGTACATCATGGGTCGAGCTACAATCTCACCATCGATGACCATAGGTCTTTGGATGATATTATGCATTCCAAGAATCGCTGACTGTGGTTCATTTAGTATCGGCGTACTCATCATAGAACCAAAGATTCCACCATTAGTTATCGCGAAAGTTCCTCCTCTCATTTCTTCTAAGGTAAGGGTCCCTTCTCTAGCTTTAACCGCGAGGGCTTTGATAGCCAATTCCACTTCTGCAAAGCTTAAAGATTCTACATTTTTTACTGGAGGTACTACTAAGCCAGTATCAGTAGAGATAGCGATAGAGATATCTACAAAGTCATTGTAAATTATTTCTTTACCATCTATCTGAGCATTTACTGCAGGCATTTCCATAAGGGCTGTTGCACATGCTTTTGAAAACAATGACATGAAGCCTAGCTTAACGCCATTCTTGGCTACGAATTTCTCTTGGTATTTTTTTCTTAGTGCGAATATGTTTGTCATGTCCACCTCATTAAAGGTGGTAAGCATAGCTGTATTATTTTTTGCAGAGACTAATCTAGTTGCTATTGTCCTACGCATTCTGCTCATTTTCTCCCTGCGACTATTTCTGCTGAATGCTTGGTGAGCAAGTGCAGTTGCAGCTGCTGGAGCAGCTTTAGAAGCTGCAGGTTTCTTTGAAGCGTCTACCGCATCTTGTTTCGTGATTCTTCCATCTTTGCCTGTTCCTTTTACATCTGCGCTTGTAAGATCATTCTCTCTCATCACTTTAGCCGCGGATGGGCTAGGGTGGCCAGTGGCATGTGATGTCTTAGCAGGTTCAGGTGCTGCACCCGCTGGAGCATCGACTGCTGCTGGAGCTTCCGCTTTAGGAGCAGGCGTAGATGCTCCTTTCACGCTTGTATCTATTTTAGCTACTAATGCACCTATCTCTAAATCATCTCCTTCGGCAGCAACAAAGATTAGCTTGCCAGCAGCTTCAGCTGGAAACTCCAAGGTTGCTTTATCTGACTCAAACTCACAGATCGGTTCGTCTATATTAACAAATTCTCCATCTGCTTTCAACCACTGTGATAGGGTGACTTCAGTAATTGATTCTCCTATCGTTGGTACTTTCATCTCTACGATGCTCATAGTATTAGATTGTTATTATAAAAATATTTAGATAAGTCTAAAAATGATTTATATTCTAATTTCTTGATATATATTGGGATATGCAATTTATTGGGTAAGTTTCTAAGAAGCGATATGAATAAAAAGGTAAATCGAAGAACGGGAATAGGATTTTTTCCCTGAAATTGAAATTAATAGTCTTGGAACTGTTTGGGATTTATTATGAGACAAACCTTATCGAGATCAATAACTGGATTCTTTTGATTAGGGATTTAAGATTTTCTATTACTTTGAGTAGAGATTATTATGGTGCAAGATTTGAAAACTAACAAAGGTCTATTTCTTCTTTTTACTTTACTTCTTATCTCTTTTACAACATATGGACAACGTACTATATCAGGAGTAATTAAAGCAGAAGACAACCAAGAAAGACTTCCATTCGCAGACATCGTAATCAAAGGAACAACCATCGGTAGTTCAACGAATGTAGATGGATACTTTTCCTTAATCAATGTACCTGATAGTGCCTTAGTCTTGCAGGTGCAGTATGTAGGATATGCGACCAAAGAAATACAAATTGCAGCTGGCTCAGAAGATATCACAAACCTCGAGGTGCTTCTTTCTTCAGGTGTTATGCTAGACGATATAGTTGTATCGGCAAAATCATATAAGATGATGAATGCTTCTGCAGGGTTGAGTGCTGTGCAGCTCTCTCCCAAGCAACTTAAGTTACTACCCAATGCTGGGGAGGTAGACATCTTCAGATCATTGCAATTACTTCCAGGAGTAAGTGGTACAAATGAAAGTTCATCTGGGTTATTTGTGCGTGGAGGAACACCTGATCAGAACCTGGTTATCCTTGACGGAATGACGGTTTATAATGTTGATCACTTCTTTGGTTTCTTCTCAGCATTTAATGCTGATGCGATAAAGGATGTGAAACTGTTTAAAGGAGCTTTCCCCGCCAAGTTTGGAGGAAGGTTATCAAGTGTTGTCGATCTGACGGGTAACACAGGAGATCCAAATAAATTACATGGAAACCTAGGGCTTAACTTGTTGAACGCAAGAGCTGGAATTCAAATTCCACTTTTCAAAAAAGGATCATTGACTATTAATGGAAGAAGATCCTATACCGATCTCATTAGAAGTGATTTGTATAATAAAATATTCGGTGTATTTAGTCAAACAGAGAGCCTTCCTGACATTGAAGGACTAGAAGCAAATACAGTAGAACCAGATTTTTATTTCTTTGATTTCAATTCTAAGTTGAGCTTCAGCCCCACGGATAAAGATGTTGTTGCACTCTCTTATTATTCGGGAGCAGATCATCTTGTTGAATTCAATGATATTACCATAGAGAGAGGAGAAAACCCAACGATATTGATAGATCTTGATGTTGATGAAAAAAGTGATTGGGGTAACCAAGGATTTAGTGGTAAATGGTCACGGCAGTGGGGACCCAAGTGGTACTCTAATTTTATGGCTGCATCTTCCACCTATTTTAGTGATTACAAACGTGATGTAGATATCTTGGTCACCTTAGTAGAGCAGGATACTGTTGTGTTAGATCGAGTCGATAAGAGATTAGAAGATAACGAAGTTAGAGATCAGACAATCAGGCTTGATAATGAATTGCAAATCACACCAAGCCATAAATTGGGGTTTGGTTTTCTGGGAACAGCTGCGGAGGTTGATTATAAATTTACCCGTGATGATACATTGAGCATACTAGATTTATCCCAACAAGCTAAGTATGCATCTTTATATTTATCTGACGAGTGGCAACCCATTGATAGAATATCCATCAACGGTGGAATCAGAGGAACCTACTATGACCTAAGTGAAAAAATGTATTGGGCTCCGCGTCTGTCATTTCAACTCAGGTTAACAGATAAGATCAAATTGAAAGGAGGATATGGTAAACATTTTCAGTTCGTAAATAGGATAGTCAATGAAAATGTAACAGAGGGGTCAAGAGACTTTTGGTTACTTGCTGACGATGACTTAGTAAAGGTGAGTAGTGCAGACCATTACATTTTGGGTCTTGCCTATGAGACGGATGAATTTATATTCGATGTAGAAGCATACAGAAAAAACCTAGAAAACATAGCTGAGTTTTCTCTGCGATTTCAGAGAGATGATATTGATCTCAACGAGTTATTCTTTCTTGGTACCGGATATGCAGAAGGGGTAGAATTTCTGCTTCAGAAAAAAAGAGGCAATTATACAGGATGGGTTTCATATACCTTGGCAAGAGTTCGTAATCAATATGATGCTTTTAATAATGGCTTTGAATTCTCCGCCCTCCATGATCAACGTCATGAATTTAAGACTGTTCACTCTTATGAGTTTGCAGAGAACTGGAAGATGTCTGCAACTTTTATGTATGCTTCTGGCAAGCCATTTACAGAACCAGCTGGGCAATATTCCATAGACTTGTTAGATGGAGAAACTAACAGTTATATAAGTGTAGGTGCCAAGAATGCATCTCGGCTTCCTGCTTACCATCGATTGGATGTTGCTGTGCATTATGTACTAGATTATGCTGGCTTTGATTTTGATATAGGATTATCATTCTTCAATGTTTATGACAGAAAGAACATATGGTACAGAGAGTACAACTTTACTGAGAAACCACCAGCGGTTACAGAAATTAGATACCTAGGAGCAACCCCAAATCTTTCAGTAGACATGAGATTTTAATATGGCAAAGGACGAAAGACAAATCATCAGTTTTCAAAAGCTTTATCTGTTTACAGTTGTTTGTGTGTGGACAATATTTCTTTCTTGTGAAGAAGAGAACCTAAATACCATAGCAGAGAATCAATATGTAGTTGAGGCTTTTATTTATGCTGGTGAACAAGTAGATGATGTGAGAATAAAAACAACTTTCCCATTATCGGAAGCTGAGGATATATCTACTCCAATCAATACTGCAAAAGTTACACTTATTAAGGGTGGACAACAATATCAACTAACAAGCTTTGGAAATGAAGGATACTACAGGTACACGGGTTCAGATCTAACTGTCGAAACAGGCGATGTATTTGACTTAGTAGTAGAACACAATGGTATAACTGCTACAGCAACCACCATTGTACCGACCCCAACTATGGGTTTGACGTTATCAACCGATAGTTTATTAGTCCCCCAGTTACCCTTAAGTGAAGGGAGAGATGCAATCGTAGAGGCAATAGGTAACTTTCTTCGCGCTTCTTCTGTAGAGGCGCGATGGGATAATCCTACAAATGATTTATACTTTATGGTGGTAGAGGCAGTGAGTGACACGCTCGACCCTATATTCCCAGCCGTAGTGCTTGATGCGTTAGCAAGATTTAGATTTGTATCAGAACCCACCGATGGAGAAACAATCAGTTTTCTTGGTGGGACCTTAGAATCGTTTGGCACTTACTCCACTCGTGTTTACCACATCAATGATGAGTATGCATCTTTGTATGAAAACAGAACTCAAGATTCTCGAGATCTCAACGAGCCCCCATCTAATGTTCAGAATGCTCTTGGAGTCTTTTCTGCATTCAACAGCCAGGAAGCATTCTTTGAAGTTGCACGAGAGCAATAAAGAGCAGTAAGCATCATTTTCGAATCTTGCCTAGAAGTCCTTATTTGGACTCTTTAGTAACTTCTTCAATTAACGGTTTTCGTGGCAATCTATCATTGCGTTGAGAAGTATTCCACACGAATGAAGCAATTACTGTTGCAGCCTGACTTAGATCTTCTTCAGAGAGATGATCCAGATGATCCATGTTTGAGTGATGAGTAGTAGTAGAATAACCCATAGGATCCTGAATAAATTGAAAACCTGGAATACCAACGGCATCAAAAGCTAGATGATCTGTTCCTCCTGTATTATCAAGGGTTATTGTACGTGCACCCATTTCTTCGAATGGTTCTAACCACTCTCTAAAAATTGGTCCTACTTCACTATTACCTTGTAAGTAGATACCTCTCACTTTACCAGTGCCATTATCGAGATTGTAGTAAGCGGAGATTTTTTCATTGGCAGGCTTAAGAGATTGTGGAGTAAACATATCCTCAGCAAATTCTGCATAATAATCACCTACATAATTTCTAGAACCCCACAGACCTTGTTCTTCTCCTGACCACAGTGCTAATCTTAATGTTCGTCTTGGTTGTATGCCAGATTGTTTTATTGTTTCTAGTAGTATTCGAGCAACCTCCATCATTACTGAAGAACCTGCTGCATTGTCAGTAGCTCCGGTTCCAGTGTGCCAAGAATCAAAATGAGCACCAAACATGACTACTTCATCCTTAAGATCTGTACCAGGGATTTCTGCGATTATACTATGTTCCATTCCATCTGCATTAGAATAACTCGTTTTCAAATCCATACTAAGTTTGACAGGAATTCCCCTTTGCATCAATCTGAATATTCGATTGTATTGTTCAACAGACAAAGTTGCTTGCGGGACTATAGTTTTATCCTGTTCATATGCTCTTCCTTCACTAGCTCTTGCCATTCCAACAAATACAGTTCCCAAATCTCCCTTGTAACTCCTATCCAAAACTGCTATTGGATTTTCTGATTCTAACATTTTCCATATCGCTTCATTTAAAGGAAATCCTGCTCTATTCCTTCTCCTTGGTCTTGGCGTAGGCATGCCAGCAGTAGCCTTTTCAAAAAGACTTTCTATATCATGTCTTTTGGCTTTCGCTTCAAATGGTAATTCAACATTTCTAATCGTATCCATCAAAACAAATTTGCCAGCTAGTTTTCCTCGATACTTTTCTATATCAGACTCATCATTAATTTGCAAATAGATAACTTCTCCCGTCCCAGTAACTGATGGCGACCATGCCTTAGGATATGCAATTATGGGCCAATATGATGGTGCATTGCCATGCATTTCAAAGTGATCTAATTGCCAACCTCTTCCAAAAGGTCCCCATTCGTGTAAATGTACATTTGACATACCCATATCTATGAGCGCATCCTGTGCCCATTTTGTAGCCTTATCAAGCATGGGCGAACCAGTGAGTCTTGGTCCATAAACATCTGTCATTAGTGCCGCGAATTCTATGACTTCACTTTTGTCTATTCCTTGTTCTTTGATAATATCTATGACCTCCTCACTACTTTCTTGCGCATTGATTTGAATGGCAAGCGCAAGGATAAAGAGTACTTTAAAAACTTTAATCATAATCTTAGGTTTTGAATGCCTTCTAAGTTATTAATAAAGCTCAAACATTTTCAACTTAACGGAAAATACAGACACTAGGATAGTATATAAACCAATGAGTTTATATGTGATAAGGTTATAGTGATGCTATTAAAACTAATGCTGGGGGTTTAAGATTACTCCTCTATATCTACCTTTAAACTAAGCTCATCTAACTGCTCTTGATCAATCTCCGACGGTGTATTAATCATCATATCGCGTCCTTGATTATTCTTAGGGAAAGCGATAAAGTCTCTGATCGATCCTTGATTATTTAGGACTGCACAAAGTCTATCCATCCCGAAAGCAATACCACCATGTGGAGGCGCTCCATACTCAAATGCTCCTAACAAAAATCCAAATTGAGCCTCCGCTTCTTCTTTGGTAAAACCTAAGAGATCAAAATTCTTAGACTGTAATGCACGATCATGAATCCTAATTGAACCACCTCCTATCTCAGAACCATTGATTACTAAATCGTAAGCATCTGCTTTAAGTGTTTTCAAAGTTTGGTGATCGCCGCTAAGCATTTTTTCTTCGTCTGCTTTTTTAGGAGCTGTGAAAGGGTGGTGCATAGCATGGAATCTGTTAGACTCTTCATCCCATTCTAGTAATGGGAAGTTGATAACCCAAAGCGGTTTAAAATCT
>CALFUQ010000120.1 GCA_937929885.1 uncultured Saprospiraceae bacterium | reverse complement strand
ATTGCTGTCATAGGATTAGGAGCAATCGCTGCAGCAGTGATGTCTTCTATAGATTCCTCTATGTTGTCTGCAAGTACCTTGGCAGTTTGGAATGTTTACAAACCATTAGTTAAGCCTGACCTGGCCGATGAAAATCTTCTTAAGATCTTAAAAAGAACCATCGTATTAGTAGGGTTAGCGGCAACTATATTATCACTAAGAGTAGATAGCGTTTATGCCCTATGGTTTTTATGTAGCGATTTTGTTTATTGCTTACTCTTCCCTGCATTGGTTTGCGCTTTGTTTGATCGCAAGGCGAATAGTATTGGAGCATTGGCAGGGTTTCTTGTCGCTGCAGTTCTGAGATTCGGAGGGGGAGATGCAACACTCGGTATACCTACGTTACTTCCTTATCCGATGATAGAAGATGGGGTAGTTTTATTTCCGTTTAGGACCTTAGCTATGGTAAGTGGTTTAATTACCATCATAATTGTTTCTAGGATTACGAATCGACTCTATCCACCAACTCCACTTAGTATTGTGAAGGGGTAATTTTGAGTCATTTATAAAGCCTAAACAGATAGGTTTTATTCTGAAAGGCATCATAAGATCTTTTATATCCGTTTTTATAGCGATTGCAGTATTGCAAATAGAAATTTATAAATGAAAATTTCAATTTACCTACTTTCTTTTTTAATATTTTTCTCGTTACTGATATCATGCTTGTCTTTTGAAGGGAGTGCAAATGAAGAATTTGATTGGGAACAAACAAACGAGAGAGAAGATTGTGAATTTGTACAAATTGATGAAAATGCGGATGGCGTCATAGACTCTACAGAACAAGCAATTATGAGTTCATGTTATGATAACGCTTTTCAGACTGTAGCAGAAATAGAAGAAAATTTGATAGGAGAATGGGAACTTGTCGGTTATGGGGATTGGTGGGGGTGGTTCAAATCTAATCCTTGTAGTTATATAGTTATTGAGAAAGATGAATTACTTTATCAGTTTACAGATGAAAAATACGATACTCTGATTACCTTTCAATGGGATATTGAGAAAAAAGAAAATAGCCTTCCAGGCATTATTTTTTTTGAATTAGTACTTGAACCTGAAATTTGGCCAAGACCTGAGATGAGAACATTTTGTAAGGATTATATGTATTATGATTATACACCACTTGACGGCGACATGCACTTGTATGAAAAAGTAAAATAGAATTAGGAGTCTTGCGCTTCTACTTAAATTAAATAAAGCTATTTAGGTGCACCTTGGACAGGCCATAAATAGTTTGAAATACTTATTCAATAATTATTTCTTGCTCAAATGAGCCTGCACTAGTAGTGACTTTCAATAGATAACTTCCAGCCACTAAGTCCTCAATATTCACAGAAGATATATTAGAATCAAACTCCCTATCCATGACCAACTCATCTCCTTCGTAAAGTTTTACACGAGCTGCAGTTTTTTCTTGCAATCTTATTAAAAGGAATTTCCATGGATCGCCAATTATTTCAACATCGACGACTAAATCATTATCAGTATTATCATTTTCTACATTAGGATCATCTTCCATTTCTTCTTCTGGAATTTCATCATCAAAAGATAGTCCCGTAACCTCTTCGAGAGTCAGGAATCTGTTATAGATTTTTATATCATCTATTTTCCCTTCAAAAGTATTTGATGCTTGTTGTGTTCTTGACCCAATTATAAAGGGTGAGCTATCGTACAGAATGTCTCCTTCCATCGATGATTGATAATTTGTAAATACATTTTTATCAAAAGGATTGGTGGTTATATAAATAATCGAATCTTGTTTGCGTGCAATCATCCTATACCACGTATTGACTTCATAAGGTTTATTAAAAAAGGCTTGCTGACTAGAGATGCCTGTTGGACCTTGGTCTGTTCCAATATTCAGCGAAAAATGAGATGTTCCTGAAAGCCCTATACCATAAGCTGGAAATGCATTGGTAGCATTGGCGCTAGAATTTTTGCGCAGTATAGTATGGTCCTTTGTAGTGTAAGGCATCACCCAGGCTACAATAGTAAAATCATCTTCTAGTCTTAATGACGATGCATCCATTACTCTTATGATATCATCTTGGCCATCAAACTCATAGGCGCTAGCTTCTGAGCCAAACCTGTCTGTTGTGAGCAATGGGCCATCAGCTGCTCCATGATTTTCATTCCCACTTTCGTCTTCTGTGTTACCTGTAAAGGAGTAATAAGCGACAAGAGAAGAGTCGACTTGGCTCTGTAGATTTAGCGATAGGATTATTAGGAGGGAAGTATATAGTAGTTTCATTAGTTGTTCAAATTACATATTAAACAAAAGTATAATATAAAGACGACTATAAGTCTTTACTAATTGTTTAATACACAACTTTGTTTTATAGAAGAACTAAACTATAAATCCCGATAAATTTAATCCACAATAGCCTGATAAACCAATGTCTGAAACTTCTCTCGAGCTTGCAAATGATTGTAAGGCATAAGTTGCATCATCATGATATAGATCATATCCTCTTCAGGGTCAATTCTAAAATACGTACCAGCAGCACCTCCCCACCCATAAGCACCTTTAGAACCTAATGCAGCACTCGCAGCTAGATCAGTAGTCATCGTAAATCCTAAGCCAAATCCATGACCCATTGCAGGTAAGACAACTGGTCCATTGCCGCTATAAGAGATATCTGGACAATGGTCTTGCGTCATTAACTCGAGCGTCTTAGATCCGATTATCGTTTGACCGTTAAGTGTTCCACCATTCAATAACATTTTGGAGAATGCTAAGTAGTCCATTGTGGTAGAGGCTAATCCTCCACCACCTGAGAATAAAGTCACCTCTTTGCAATATGCACTCGTTGAAGGGTGGTCGATAGCTTGCAGTTTTCCAGTTTCTGGGTTGGTAGTGTAATTGGTAACAAATCTGTCTTCTTTGTCATCAGGTACTTCAAAGAAGGTGTCATCCATTCCTAGTGGTGTGAATATATGTTGGTCTAAATACTCATCTAACGGTTGACCAGAAATAACTTCTAATAGATGACCGAGCACATCTGTAGATAGACTATACTGCCATGCAGTCCCTGGCTCGTTATATAGTGGAAGTTTAGCAAGTGCTGCAATGAATGTTGCATTGTCTTTAGACATTGCTCTTGAGCCTGCAGCTGCATAGAGGGTATCCACATAACCGCCGCTCCAGCCATACCCTATACCGCTAGTATGCCTCATTAGGTCAATCACCTTAATCTCATTATCAGCCTTTTCGACAACATGATTTCCTCTGTGTACAGTCACATCTTTAAAAGCAGGGATATATTTATGTAAAGGGTCATTGAGATTAAATTTCCCCATTTCGTATTGCTGCATGATCCCTATTGATACTATCGGCTTAGTCATAGAGTAGATTCTCCAGATACTATTTTCCTTGATTGCATCTTGACTATCAATATCTTCATGCCCATAAATATCAGAGTGAGCTATTTGTCCTTTTCTGTAGATGAGGGTATGCACAGCAGAAATCTGTCCTTCGTCTACAAACTGATGCATTCTTTTATCTAATTTCATTAATCTGTCAACGGACATACCAGCTTTATCAGCGTTAGAAGTTATAGGCGCAAGTTGTGCTTGTGTCGTTTGGTGTGAGCATAAGATCATCGCCAAGGCACAAATTTGAATTAAAAGATAATTTTTCACTTGTTTAATTTTTTATTGATTCGAAACAACATAGCTAGGTTGCAACGGAAAGTAAATAAAGATTTCCAATTTATATAAAGGTGCTCTCGTTTTGTTATCTATTTATGACGGGTATCAAGGCAGTCAAAATTAACCAAATACTAAAATGAAAAACACTTGTCTTATTGTAGAAGGAGGAGGATTCAAAACAGGATTTACAGCTGGGCTATTGGATGCATTCACTAGTTGTGATTACGATCCTTTTGATAGCTATATAGCTGTTTCGGGCGGTACTGTTGCTCTTTCTTATTTTTTAAGTAAACAATATCGCACTTGTATAAAAGCCATCAAGGTATTGGCGAAAGATAAACAGTTCGTGAGGTATAGAAGGACTTTTGGGAAAGAAGGATTTATGGACATAGACTTCTTAGCAGAGGTCGCTAGCCAGAAGGCACCATTTCAATTAGAAAATGCAATTAAGAATAGTAGAAAGAAACAAGTAAACTTCGTTGCTACTGATGTCAAAACTGGCAAGGCTGCTTATTTAAAACCTAAAAAGAAAAATTGGATTGATGCTGTAGTGGCATCTAGCACATTACCTTTTGTAACTAAGGGTAGGCATAAAGTTGAAGGTCGATCTTACTTCGATGGTGGATGGAGTGACTCCTTGCCAGTCGAGTGGGCTTATAAACAAGGAGCAAGAAAAATTATCTTATTGCGAACTCATCCATTAGGAAAGAGATTCAAACAAAATTGGCCAGATTATTTTGGAAGCATATACCATAACCCGTCGAGTAAGCTCGGAGAAGTATTTAAAAACAATGCAAAGCGGTATAACCAAAGTTTGGATTTCATAGATAACCCTCCAGATGATCTCGTCATTCACCAGATAGCTCCTAAGAATGTACTCAAGAGCACAACTTACTCCTATACTAATAAAACCATCATGAGTGACTATAGGTATGGTTTGGA
>CALFUQ010000119.1 GCA_937929885.1 uncultured Saprospiraceae bacterium | reverse complement strand
TATGTAGCTAGTAAACATGCAGTTGTAGGTATGACTAAGACTGCATCTATGGAGTATGCTAAGCATGGTATCAGGATCAATGCACTTTGTCCTGTCTTTACACCTACTAAATTATTTACACCGGATGCGTATGGCTCGCTTGCAGATGCATTCAAAAAAAGAATCCCGATGAAGCGATTTGGAGATGTAAGTGAGATGGCTGATGCTATGTTATGGATGGCTTCAGATAAGGCTGGATTTGTAACAGGCTTATCTTTACAGATTGATGGTGGTATGTGTGCATTTTGATTTTCAAAAAAAGAATTACCCTGAATAATAAGTAGAGATGGAAAAAATAGAACTGATAATAAATAGAAAGAACTATGCGGAGCACGCTGTAGAAAAAGCAACCATAGAAGACCTCCAAGAAGGAGAAGCACTAATGGAAGTAGAGCGGTTTTCTTTCACATCGAATAATATAACTTATGCGATTGTAGGAGATCAAATAGGTTATTGGAATTTCTTTAAAGCTGAAGAAGGAAAAGGAAAATTGCCAGGCTGGGGTTTTGCAAAAATCATTGCCTCTAAAAGCGATACAGTCAATGTAGGTGAGCGATTTTATGGATATTATCCGATGGGTTCGCATCTTGTTGTTCAGCCAGCTAAAGTAAATGAATTCGGATTTATGGATGGTGTAGAGCATCGTAGACCATTACCTCCGATCTATAATTATTATACGAATACCAAAAAGGATGCAGTTTATACTCAAGAGACGGAAGACATCCAATGCCTGCTTAGACCATTGTTTACGACTTCGTTTTTAATTGATGATCTTTTTGCAGACAATGACTTTTTTGGTAGCGATCAGATTATTCTTACTAGTGCTTCTAGCAAGACTGGACTAGCGCTAGCACACCTACTTAAAAAACATAAAACTAATTCGGGAGCGAGCTTTGAAATCATAGGCCTTACTTCTAGTGGGAATAAAGATTTTGTAAATGCATCTGGCTACTACGATAGTGTAATTACTTATGATCAGTATGCTTCTATTAGTCAGGGCAAAGCATCTTCAATCGTAGATTTTTCTGGTAATCATAAATTGCAATACGATCTTCAAGTTCACTTAGGAGCGTCTTTAAAATATAACTGCTTAGTAGGAGTAGTCCATTGGGAGGATCTAAGAGGCGAAGAAAAACTACCTCAAAAAGGGACCTTCTTTTTCGCTCCTACCTATGCGCAGAAGCGGCAGAAAGATTGGGGTAGGGAAGGATTCCAGCAAAAGCTTAAAGATGCGTGGAATGGTTTTATCCCTGAAACCAGTGATTGGATGACTATAGAAACTCAAGAAGGAGCAGAAAAATTATCAGATATTTATAGCAAGATGTTATCAGGGGACTTTGATCCTAAGATTGGATATATCATCAAGCCAACAGTATAACTATTATTTAAAAGAGAAAAAATCAAAAGATGAATTTTGAATACACAGATAAAGTAAAAGGTCTGATAGAGCAACTTAAAACTTTCATGGATGATCATATATACCCACTTGAGCCAGATTATCTTGCATGGGTTTCTAATCATGAAAATGACTGGAAGAACTGGCCGCCGATGGAGGACCTTAAAGAAAAAGCAAAGGCTGCAGGTTTGTGGAATTTATTTTTACCAGCTAACTATGGCGATTTGAGTCCAGGGCTTTCTAACCTTGAATATGCTCCTCTAGCAGAAGAAATGGGTAAAGTGCAATGGTCGCCAGAAGTATTTAACTGTGCAGCTCCTGACACTGGTAACATGGAAGTACTTGCCAAATATGGTTCAGATGCAGATAAAGAAAAATGGTTGAAGCCATTGATGAATGGTGATATCCGATCAGCGTTCTTAATGACGGAACCGTTGGTAGCATCTTCAGACGCAACTAACATTGAAACTTCAATAGTTCTCGAAGGGGACGAATATGTAATCAATGGGCGTAAGTGGTGGTCGTCAGGAATCATGGATCCTAGATGTGCTGTCACGATTGTGATGGGTAAGACAGATCCTAATGCTCCACGGCATAGCCAACAAAGTATGATCCTTGTGCCTAAAGATGCAGAGGGTATGGAAATCCTAAGACCACTCCCTGTTTTCGGGAATGTTGATTCACCTCATGGGCATGGAGAAGTACTACTGACTAATGTAAGAGTACCGAAGGAAAATCTACTGCTAGGTGAGGGAAGAGGGTTTGAAATTGCGCAAGGTAGACTAGGGCCAGGTAGAATACATCACTGTATGCGATTGATAGGTATGGCGCAGAGATCACTTGAGTTAATGTGTAAGCGAGTTGCAGAGAGAGAGGCTTTTGGTAGGTACATTAAAGACTTTAGTAGCATAAGACAAGCTATAGCTAAGTCAAGATGTGAAATCGACCAAGCGAGACTTCTGGTCCTGTCAGCGGCAGACATGATGGACAAGCAAGGATCTAAAGGAGCAAAAGAATTAATAGCGATGATTAAAATAGTAACTCCTATGATGACCCAAAAGGTTACTGATAGAGCTATACAGGCTCACGGAGGAATGGGTGTAAGTAATGACACACCTATTGCAGGTTACTGGGTTACAGCGAGAACGATAAGATTAGCAGATGGTCCAGACGAAGTGCACATGCATCAGTTAGGAAGACTTACGGTCAAAGAGCACACATCTTAAGCTATGGTAAATAAAAAAAACCCGATAACATTTCAGAGCGAAATGCGATCGGGAATTTACTAAAGCACATTAAATTATTAACCATTTAACTCGCTTTCTCTTATTAGTCTTAATAGAGAAGCTGTTCTAAACGAAGATTAAATATAAGGTTAAGAAAGCTATTTTAATATCCCCCATTTTAGGGATTTTTACTTTTTATTTAGTTTGTAGCTTTCCTGCCACATATGCAGTCGTCCAGGCAGCTTGGAAGTTGTAGCCACCTGTAATGCCGTCTATGTCGATTACTTCGCCAGCGAAGTATAAGTTTGGGCATGCTTTACTTTGCAAAGTATGCATATCAATACTCGTTAAACTCACACCACCACATGTTACAAACTCCTCTTTAAAAGTAGTTTTGCCTTTTACATTGTAGGTGTCATTGCAAAGTGTTTTGACAATTTTACTGACTCCTTTTTTCCCTAGTTCGGCCCATATTTTGGTCTCAGGGAATTCACACTTTTTGAGAAGGAAATACCACAGTCTCTTGGGCAGGCTAAACGGATTTAAGTTTTGTAAGAGTTTCTTAGGATGGGATGAAATATTTGTCATCAACTCATCTCTGACAGCTTCTTGATTAATTTTATTGATCCAATTTATTTGGACAGTGAAGTTGTAATCCTTTTCATAAAGTTCTCTAGCTCCGAAGGAAGAAAGCTTAAGGATAGCAGGGCCACTCATTCCCCAGTGCGTAATCAGGATTGGACCTGATGATTTTAGTTTTGATCCTTCGATACTTACGGACGCATTTTCTGCTACTACACCCATCAGTTCTTTTACCGATTCATTAGGCATGTTAAAAGTGAATAAAGAAGGAACAGGGTCAATTATATCATGGCC
>CALFUQ010000118.1 GCA_937929885.1 uncultured Saprospiraceae bacterium | reverse complement strand
TATTAGCTTAATCTCATGATCTTCTAACATGGGCCCTTTGTGAGGCATCCTCATTTCGAGATCTTCGTGTACTAATCTTTGGTAGAGAGGACTCTTTTTATGGTTACCTCTAACGATTGCTACTTTTCCTGATTTATTTTTTTGGAATGCATCTTCTTCAAAAAGTAAACTAAATCCTCCGTTTGCTTTTACACCGCCATGGCATCTGAGGCACTTGTCGTTAAGGATAGGGCGGATATGCTTGTTATAACTTATCTCTTCGCCACTAGATATTTGACAACCGAATGCACCTAAGGCCATAATGACAAATAGGACGAATGTAAATCTGATGGTCAAACTATTGAAAGCTTATTTTTCTAAAGTAATTTAATTCAATTCTCAATTCAAGTAAGCTCCCAACCTTCCCGATAATCTCTTTTCAAAAATAAATTTGCAGATGGGTGATTTGTAATACTCATGCTTTTACTATCGTAGACTAGTTTTTTGTTGGCTCTCAGTGCTGCTGCACCTAGATTTATCATTTGAGTAACTGGACCAGCGTAGATAAAACTTCCTGGCGATTCCTCTCCAGTTTTTATCGCTCTTACCCATGCATCTGATCGTCCCTCGACTTCTGGTAGTGGCTTAGGTTTGTCACCTTTATAACTAGCCATTACTTTATTAGGAATGATTCGTGGACTCTCACCTTCAAATCCTCCGATAATTTTACCAGCATCACCTACAAAGAGGATTCCTTCTGGAGGAGTATCCAGGCCATCTATTTCTAGCTCTTCTGGTGCAAATGGTTTCATACCTCCGTCGTACCAATAAAAATCAAATGCTGGGATGTTTTCATTCTGCTTAGGGAATTGGAATTTTATTATACATGCATTTGGAAATGAATCAGCGTTTTTAATTGGCGTACTCACTCCATTGATGTTAGTTCTACCAGCGGTAGAGCCATATGCCTTTGCGCTTGATGGAGCTTTATCAATTCCAAACTCTCGGAATAAAGGAAAAATACTGTAGTGCCCCATATCTGCAATACTACCACCACCAAAGTCATACCACCCTCTAAATACATTGTGCGTATAGTCTGGGCTATAAGGACGATCTTTTTCTGGCCCTAACCATAAATCCCAATTAAAGCCTTCGGGGATTGGTAAACCTTGTCGAGCCCCGCTTGGAAACTGCGGCCACACAGGTCTATAACTCCAGTTATGGATTTCTTTCAGATTTCCAATAACTCCATCCTTGATCCATTTTAATATCAATCTGTAATTTGGTTTGTCTTCCCATGCTAAGAGATGAGTTTTGACATCATATTTTTTTGCACCATTGACTACCATCATGCCTTCCCTAAGTCTGTTTGATAGCGGTTTGTGTGTCATAACATGTAATCCTTTTTCCATTGCAGCGAGAGCGATAGCAGCATGTGAATGATCAGGTGTCATGATCTTTATAGCATCTATATCTGATTCCTTCTCAAGCATCTCTCTGTAGTCTTCATACATTTTAACCGCCTTATAGTTTTGATTTGAGCGATACTTAGCGTAATACTTGTTTACATATTCTTCTCCTATATCTCTGCCGCCAGGGATTCCTTTGATATATTTTCCCCAGTCGTTATTGCCTATGCTTTTTCTTATCGTGTTTATGACCCTTAAGGGTGACCAATCTAGATAGTCAGTGGTGTATTTATTTACATCCACAAGGTGGGTGACTTGTATATTCTCGTTATCAAGCATCTCTGGTAATTCATAGATTCCTTCGGTACCACAGCCTACTTGGGCAACATGTATTTTGTCAGATGGTGGCACATGGTTTTTGCCGCCTAGTACATTGCTTGGGACAATTGTAAAAGTAGCTGCAGTAGTGCTCGCTGCTGCGATAAACTTTCTGCGGTTTATTTTTTTCTTCGTTTTTTTCATAAGAGAATTAATTATGAACTATTTGAGAATGACTTGTTTTAAAAGTATGGAAATATATTTGTATCAAAGACAGTAATTATGGACCAAGATTCTTATTGGACTAACCGCTATACAGAAGGAATGACAGGGTGGGATATAGGTTACCCTTCCACTCCGCT
This sequence comes from uncultured Saprospiraceae bacterium, assembly GCA_937929885.1. Lineage (GTDB taxonomy): Bacteria > Bacteroidota > Bacteroidia > Chitinophagales > Saprospiraceae > CALFUQ01. The sequence goes on along the minus strand of CALFUQ010000118.1, from coordinate 27,115 downwards.
TAAGGAATATATAGATCAACTATCAAACAAGGAATTGAAAATTCTTATCCCTGGAGCAGGTAATGCTTACGAAGCGGAGTATCTATTTGAACAAGGATTCAAAAATGTTTTCGTATTGGACATCTCAAAGCAACCTATAGATGCATTAAAAAATAGGGTGCCCGATTTTCCAGAGAATAATTTATTGCACGGTGATTTTTTCACACATACTGGTAGTTATGATTTGATCTTGGAGCAAACTTTTTTCTGTTCTTTTGAGCCAAGTGAGAGCAATAGACATAACTATGGAAGGCAGATGAATGAGTTGCTAAAAGTTGGAGGAAAACTGGTTGGAGTTTGGTTTAAGCATCCACTAACTATAGATGCTAAAAGGCCTTTCGGTGGTAACAAAAACGAATATTTATCCTATTTGACACCTCCTCTTAAAACTAAAGTTTTTGAAAACTGCAACAATTCGATCCCAGAAAGAAATGGGAATGAGCTATTCGGAATTTTTACAAAAGAAAAGAAGTAAACGTGTCTATTTATTATGGAGACCGTTACTCCTTGCTCATTAATTTTTGAGCGACTTCCATACCTAGTTGCTGACCCCACACCATACCAGCATTAGCTGATTCTGTCTGGATGGTAGGCATTTTATTGAGCATTAATTTTCCTACTTCAGTGTTATAGAAAGCAATAAGCTTATTGGCTTCATCCGATGTGAGATTAATCTTGTGTATTTCTATAAGTTTGGGAAGTAAGTCTGTTTTGTATCCTGATCTAGCTTCTTTGATAAATTCATCAAAAAAACCTTCTGGTAGCATTGCCGCTTGTCCTGATTCTTTTTGCATTTCCATCATCGCTTCCATTCCAACCATGAATTGTTTTTCGGCTTCCATAACGGATAGTAATTTTTCTATCTGCTCAGTACTAGCTTGCTGAGCGGACATTGATTTAGAAAAGCCAATGGTCATAAGAGTAATTAGAACAAGGGTCTTAGTAAGATTTTTCATAGTTGATTATTGTTAAGTATATCCTATTTGATTGTAAAACCAAATTACTGACTTTTATCATTTATAATTGAAATAAAATTTAAGCCTGACTGAGTGATACTTAATAAGTCCACCTGTGGATCCTAAAAGTAACATCTAATAGATCTTGTGTTAATCTACATTCGAAGCATCTACCCTGATAATCCTAGAATAGAGTGAGTAAGAAGGATTAAAGATGAAGCTCAGTAAGAGTTTAGTCCACGAAGTATGATAAATCAATGTATCATAGTATTCAGGAGCGATACGTCTTAACTCAGGCAACTTGTTCCATGGGATAGAGGAGAAGTCGTGATGTTCGTTGTGGTACCCAACATTTAAAGCTAAAATATTAAGCGGGCCATAGTAACTGTAAGTCTCTTGATCAGCATTAAGCGTAAAATGTTCTTGTATCCATCTAGCACCTAAAGGGTGAAGCCCTAAAGCAAAGAACAGTGAAAAGAATAAATACACTAATGCATTCCAACCAAAAAAGTATACCCAGGCTGCGTCTAAGAGTACAATTGTTACAAGGTTGATAAACACCCAGGTATTAAAAGTAGGTACTTTACTGGTGTAGATACTTCTAGATGTTTGTAGAACAGGGAACATACTTAACCAGATGGTTTTTCTCCACCATGAGTTTTTGACAAGTTTAGCTTCCCACTCAAGCGGTAAGTCACCGTCAAAATCATGATCACCCATATGTGCATGATGCTTTAGATGATAAACTCTAAATGCAAGAGCTCCAGGAAATGCATTAGGAATATCAGCAATTACTGCTGCAATTTTATTGTAGGTATTCTTTCTGAAAATTAGGTTGTGAGTTGCTTCATGGATAATGACGTATAAACAATGATTAGCAAATGCACCTATGCAAAATGCCATTATTGCACTAAGCCACCAATAGGATAAACCTTTGGCTCCGAGATATGCGCTTAGACCAATCTGAAGAAGTACAACCAATATGAGTATAACAGCAGTAAATGGATTTCGACTAATAAGCTTCGTAACTTCTGGATGCGCTTTTAGTATTGATCTACATCTTTGCTTATGAGGCTCTTCCATCTCAGAAGAGTAATAGGTGCTCAGTCCTTCAGAAATCATGCGTGGTCAGTTCGTTTTTACAAAATTATAAATACTTGAGAGTTTTATAGAATCAAGTACCAGATAAGGTTTATAGTCTTCTAAGATTCAAATAACAAGCCAATAGGGTTAAAGTTTATGTGTTTAATGGATTAATAAAAAACATAACCGCTTGTAGTATAGGGGTTTAAGTGTTAAAAAGTAGTCTTATTGTCAAACACCAAGTACTCATCGGATGAGATCTAGGCTATACATATTGATTATAGTAATGGGTTTGAGCATATTCACCTATAACTCTGATTCCCAGAATGGAGCAGGTATAGGCGCTTATACCAGTACGCCTAGTGAAATGAATCTTGATCCACCACTTAAAAAATTTCCTAAGAAATCTTCAATCTATTGCAATAGTGCAGGCAAGAGCATCGCACATGGATGGATTAATGAAGTAGTGGTAGGTCAGTACGAATTTGTGTCTGGGAGTAATTCTGGTTATGCAGATTTGTCTGGTAGAGAATTTGATATACAGTGCGGATCTTTTAATGCCTTTGATATAAAATCTGGTCAGTCTAATAGTTCTTTAAAACATAACTGGAGAATCTGGATAGATTATAACCAGGATGGATTGTTTGATAATGATGAGCAGGTATTATCTAATTATAGCGTCCATATGAAAGGCTTAGTATATATCCCCTCTAGATCAAAAGTTACCTATCGTACAGGTATGAGGATAGCGATGAATAAGGATGAAATTCCAAATTCCTGCGGTCAGTTTGAAAACGGAGAAGTAGAGGATTATACCGTAGTACTTAATGTATCAAATAATGGTTTGTCGGAGGGCGATTCATCGACTTCTGACTTTACACAAAAGATATCTAAACACAGAGTCAATGTGTATCCTAATCCTGCTAATCTAAATGCGCCAATATGGTTGGATTTAGAATCTAAAAAAGAGGAAGAGATTAATATTTCTGTCTTTAGTATTGATGGTAGATTAGTTAAAACTGGAGCTAAAAACTTAAAAACAGGAAATAATCTGTTAAATGTTGGGGGTATGATTACCGAAAATGGTGTCTACTTACTAAAGATGAAAACCGAAGCTAGAAGCTTCATTAAAAAGATAACAGTAATAGAATAGAATTTTTTTTGAGTATTAATATTGGTTTAGTTAATTAAAGGCGGGTATCTAATATCCGTCTTTTCTTATTTACTGTATTATGATTCTTTTTTAATCAAGATTAGTATGATCCTCAAACTTAAAATATTCAAAATCTGCAAAGCTCCCACTCTCAGTAGAGTCCTGCACACACATTCCTATAAATCCTAAATTTATATTTCCCTTTCCTTCTGTTTCCTTAACTTTTGTTTGATTGGAATTTATCTTTAGTGAAGCTCCAACTTTATGCCATTGATATTTAACTACAGAATAATAAAACAAGATTTTATTTTCTTCTATTGAAATTTTAAGCTGGACGTTATTAGCATCGTAAATATCTATCGGCTCCATTTCAGTTTGGTTTAGTACGCTACCTACACAAGAACTAATCTTTAGAACTTTACTGTCTGCGAGTTTACTGGATGTCTGATAGAAAAAATGCCAGTTGTGTTTATCAAGGTAAGCGATCAATCCAGCTTGAGTATCTTGAATTGATGGGTCCAATTCTATACAGGTAGAAGCACTTATATGAACTGTGTCAATATTTCTCCCTATTGCATTTATGCTATTTGATTGAATAGGAGATAATCCACTATAAATTCTCAAATATCCCTTGTGCTCCTCACAATTAGCCCATTGTGAGCTAATATCCTGTCCAATGCTGCTGTAGCAGGGGCCTAAGCTTTTATTATTAAAGAGGTCTTTATTCATAAACAATTGACAAACTTATAATGTAAATCAAGAGAAATCTAATTAATTGCATTACTTAATGTCAACTAACGGTTAACTTAGCTAGTGATAAAGCATTTATTAGAAAAAATGGCCGAATTGTTGGTTATTGTAGTTCATAAAGACTGAAGATTAATATGTCGCTCCATAATATAAGACTAGATGTAATGAATACCATCGAACCCAATATCGATGAGTATTTAGAGAAGTTCTTGATTCCAGTTGAAGAAATTTGGCAGCCATCAGATTTTCTGCCTGACCCACAAGCTCCTGATTTTTACGATAAGATAGAGGAGATAAGAGAGCTTTCTAAAGATATGGATTACGATCTGTGGGTTACGCTAGTCGCTGATACAATTACAGAAGAAGCGCTACCTACATACGAATCTTGGCTTATGGATGTTGAGGGTATCGATCAGCATGGTCCTGGTGAAGAGCATAATGCTAATGGATGGTCTAAGTGGGTAAGAGCATGGACATCAGAAGAAAATAGACATGGGGATGTACTTAACAAATATCTCTACTTATCTGGTAGAGTTAATATGAGAGAAATCGAAATCACCACTCAGCACTTGATTGCAGATGGTTTTGATATCGGTACGGGTAGAGACCCTTATAAGAATTTTGTCTACACAAGTTTTCAAGAGTTAGCAACTAATATATCACATAAGAGAGTAGGTAAGCTTGCCGCAAAAGCAGGGAACGGACCACTTGCTAAAATGTGTCAAATAATCGCGGGTGATGAGATGAGACATTATCTCGCGTATCGAGAATTTGTCAAAGTAATATTCGAATATGATCCTAGCCAGATGATGTTAGCATTCGCTGATATGATGAAACGTAAGATCGTAATGCCTGCTCAATTTATGAGAGAGACAGGAGGTCAGATAGGAGAGTCATTCGTTTTGTTTTCTAATGCAGCGCAGCGATTAGGTGTTTATACAAGCATGGATTACATTGACATTATGAAAAAGTTAATCAAGTATTGGGATCTAGACCATGTACCTGATCTTAATGCTGAAGCGGAGAAAGCAAGAGACTACTTGATGAATCTCCCAGCTAGGTTAACTAGAATAGCAGAAAGACTCAAATTCCAAGAGACCAATCACAAGTTCACTTGGGTGACTCCTAACGGGGTAATGTAGCAGTTTCAGCACTTCATCTTAAGCTTTTTATTAATATCTTAGCGCTTGATTACAAGGCGTTCATAAAACTGAATGGAATACTCAACTATTTTGAGGGGTTTCAGGTTTAAATAACGTCATATAGTTAGGATATTTATCAATACAATTATCTATACACATGGGAAATAAAATCTGGATTAAGTCCCTCATATTCTTAGTATCAATTAGTCTGGGAGGTCAACTCGCCGCGCAAGATGACCATTCTATGGCTAGGATCTGGAACGAAGCATTGCTTACTTCGATCAGAAATGACTTTGCTCGTCCGACAGTGCATGCGAGAAATCTACATACTATTTCAGCAGCGATGTATGATGCATGGGCAGTTTTTGATGAGACCGCTGAAACTTACTTCTTAGGTAAAGAACATGATGGCTTGTTAATTGAGTTTGATGGAATAGAGATGCCAGAGGATATCAAAGCAGCACAAGAAGAAGCAATAGCTTATGCTAGTTACCGTATGATGAGGCACAGATTTAGATATTCTAATAATGCGATCGAAGTATTTAGGATGTACGATAGTTTATTTGTTGATCAAGGTTTCAACTTTAGAGAAACATCGACTGATTATAGCGATGGTTCCCCGGCAAAACTTGGGAATTATATAGCAGAGCGATTAATATCATTTGGTCAATTAGACGGCTCTAGAGAACAATGGGATTATGAAAGTACCAGATACTGGCACTCTAATGATGCGATGGTAATTACTGATCCAGGTAATCCTAATTTATTTGATCCTAATAGGTGGCAGCCTCTTTCGTTAGCAGTAATTATAGATCAGTCAGGTAACGAAAGACCTGGAGGAGTGACATTTTTTCTTAGCCCAGAGTGGGGAGAAGTTTATCCATTTGCATTGACAGAAGATGAGCTAGATATTTACACTGACCGTAATTATGATTGGCATGTGTATTATGATCCAGGACCACCTCCATATATCAATCAAGAAAGCGTAACTGAGGAGTCGGATTTTTATAAGTGGGGCTTTTCACTAGTTACTTCATGGGGATCGCATCTTAATCCAAACGATGGAGTGATGATAGATATATCACCTAGGACAATGGGTAATATTGATGATATTAAAAGCCCTCCAACTACCTTTGAAGAGTATCAAGACTTCTATTCTTTTGATGGTACATCTATACCAGACAAAGGGTGGAGACGTAACCCTAAGACTAGACTCCCATACGAAGAAAACATAGTGCCAAGAGGAGATTTTGCCAGAGTGTTGGCAGAGTTTTGGGCAGATGGTCCTGATTCAGAGACCCCACCTGGGCACTGGTTTGTATTGCTTAATGAAGTTAATGATCATCCAGAATTTGAAAGAAAATTTGAAGGAAAAGGAGAAGAGTTAGATCCATTAGAATGGGATGTAAAGTCTTATATGACGATGGGTGGAGCTATGCATGATGCGGCAATCGCCGCGTGGGGGATTAAAGGATTCTACGATTACTTAAGACCAGTTTCAGCGATCAGATGGATGTGTGATCAGGGGCAGAGTTCAGATCCAGATAAGCCTGGTTATGATCCTATTAAAGGAATTCCATTAGTAGAAGGACTGATAGATGTAGTAGGGGAAGATGATGAACTTGCAGGCATAGATCAGGAGCACGTTGGAAAGATAAAGGTGTATTCATGGAAAGGGCCTGATTACATTACCACACCTGATAGATATGAGATAAGTCCTGATAGTGCTATTGCTGGCGTAGACTGGATACTAGCGGAGAACTGGTGGCCTTATCAACGACCTACTTTTGTGACACCGCCATTTGCGGGATATGTATCGGGACACTCTACTTACTCTAGAGCAGCAGCTGAAGTTATGACCAAACTTACTGGGGATGCATACTTCCCTGGAGGTATAGGAGAGTTTACAGCTCCTAAAAATGATTACTTAGTATTTGAGCAAGGCCCTAGTCAGGATATTACTTTGCAATGGGCAACTTATAGAGATGCAGCGGCACAGTCTGGTTTATCTAGGATATGGGGAGGGATACACCCACCTATGGATGATATACCAGGCAGAGTCATAGGAGAGAAGATTGGTAAAGCCGCATTTGCTAAAGCAGCGTTGCTATTCGATGTAGATTATATCTCAAGTACAGATGAGCTAGACGGTGATAAGAACTTAGGTAAGGTATTTCCTAATCCAATCTCTAATCAAGACTATGTAAGTTTAGATTTATCAGAAAAGAAAAAAACTATAAACTGGTCTATATACAATGTAACTGGAGAACTTGTAAATAAAGGAGTGGCAGACGCTGGATTTAATAGTAGTCAGTTTAAACTAGATATAGGCTTGATACCTAGCGGGACTTATATTCTTAAGATGGTAGGGGATAATCTTAATGCTTCTCAAAAGATAATTGTGCAGCGATAGCTTATCAAGTAAAGTTTTAAAATAGAAAAGCATGAAGAATATTTTCTTCATGCTTTTTTTATATTCGCCCTTAGTGTAGATTATTTCTAATTATTAGGAATCAATCACTGTCATTTTTTCCTCAATTTCTGCGAGCTTCTTAACCATATGAGAATCTTCTTTTTTTAGTCTTAGTGCTTCATAATATTCTTCCTTTGCTTCCTCCAGTTCATTCATTTCTAAGAGGATTTCTCCATAGCTATCGTGCGTGTTTGGCTCATAAGGAAACAATTGAGTATTAAGTTTGAATACCATTCTAGCTTTCTCAGTTTCACCTTGGTATTTAAGCATATAACCATAGGTGTTGAGATCTGAAGATTTAGGTAATTCTCGTCTTATTTTTCGATATGCTTGGTTGATTGTTGTCTTAGTCAACATAGAGTCAGACTCAACAGTTTTAAGAAAATCATCTAAGATATTTATGCCTTTATATCGATGCTTATAAGGTTTGCCTTCAGCAATTAGTTTTAGGTCAGTGTCTAAATCAAAAACTGTTCGCTCGACTATCCTTCCTACCTCTCCACCATTCTTTTCGAATATAAATGTGGGCACTTTATGGATAGCATAACTTTCAGTTTCTTTGTTTGGCCCTTGTTTGTATTTTTCATCTTCTACGTGTAAGGCGATAAATTCAATTTGATCTTCATCTAGGCCCATTGACTTCCATCCTTTTATAAATTTAGGCAACAAGTATTTTGTATCTCCACACCAAGTACCTAGGAATGCTTTTACTTTAATTCCACTAAGATTTTTGCCATCATTTTTTGTTAGGGTTGAGGTGTATTTATCTTGGCTTTTAATATACCATTCTTTGTACGGTTCTTCTTTAAAGTGGTCAGTAGTTACAACTCCCCAGAGGTGCTTATCTCCATTTTTAGTGACGAACGATTGTCCAATTATTGAACTGATAAATGCCATCTGGAAAAGTATGATTAGGCTTGTCTTCATTTGCTTTATTTTTTGATTAGTAATTCAATAATGCAAACATAAACTGGGCGCTACTCATCTCTTGTTAATGAGATGGCAAGAATTGGTTAACTCCCTTTGAATGAATTGTTAATGAGATTTAAATGAAGCGAAGTTTGTTGCTCAGATTATTGATACTCATCATTCTTCTGATGTTTTGTAATTTAGATATTGATGAATTCTACTAGGCTATTTGTTTCTTGGTTGTTATGTTTTAGTCTCCTGTCTTGTAGTAAAAAGGCAGCGCAACTTGTAGTTTCTAAAGTTGATAGTAATAAGGAGCACAACGTAATTTTGATATTAGTAGATGATCTTGGATGGACAGATGTTTCTTATAACGGGAGTAAATTTTATGAAACTCCAAATCTCGACGAGCTAAGTAGTAATAGTTTTGTTTTTACTAATGCTTATTCATCTGGATCTGTTTGTTCGCCATCTAGGGCTGCGCTTCTAACAGGCAGACACCCAGTCAGGGTCGGTATAACAGATTGGCTTCAAGGTCAGAATCCTAAAGACCGAAAATTTGTTGGCGCAGAAGATTTACAACGGCTTCCGCTAGTGGAGATTACAATTGCAGAACTCTTAAAGCAGAAGGGATACAAAACTTTCTTTAGTGGAAAGTGGCATCTAGGAGGGGAAGGTTATCTTCCCGAAGATCAAGGATTTGATATCAATATTGGCGGGCACGAAAAGGGTTCTCCGCCAGGAGGATATTACGCTCCTTATAATAACCCTAAAATCTTGGATGGGCCAGATGGAGAGTATCTCACTGACAGGTTAACTGATGAAAGTATTAACTTTATAGATGGAGTTGGTCAGGATCCATTCTTTTTAATGTTGTCTTACTATACTGTTCATACACCTATTCAAGCAAGCGAAAAATATCTTACCAAGTTTGAAAAGAAGTTAAGCATGATGCCTGATTCAACAATTCAAACTAGAGAAGAGGGTAAAGGAATAACCGTTTTAAACCAATTAGACCCAGCTTATGCATCTATGGTTTATGCAATGGATGAGAATATCGGAAGGCTTATCAGTAAGTTAAAAGCAATGGGTATATACGATAGCTCTACTTTAATTTTTACTTCAGATAATGGGGGTTTATCAACTTTAGAGAAGCGCTATAACAAGAATGCACCTACTGCAGTGACACCGTTGAGAGGAGGTAAAGGTTGGTTATATGAAGGTGGGATAAGAGTGCCATTGTTAATTAAACCAGCAATGGTTTCCGTTACTGCTACTGAGATAAATGAGCCAGTTATTGGTCACGATTTGTTACCAACAATATGTAGCTTGACGGATACTCCATTACCTGAAGGTGTTGTAATCGATGGATTTAATCTTACTCCTTTGATGAATGGATCAGATGCGCTTGATAGAGAATATTTGTATTGGCATTACCCTCATTATCATGGTAGTGCATGGACTCCAGGTGCAGCAATAAGAAAAGGTAATTGGAAGGTTATAGAATTTTATGATGAAAGAGTAGAACTCTATAATCTAAAGAATGATATTTCTGAATCCACAGAAGTATCTATCAAACAACCTCTCGAATTATTAGATTTAAGAATGAAATTAATGAATCTGCAAAAAGAGATGCATGCGAAGTGGCATACTGAGAATCCAACTTACAGTAAGTAGTTTATTGATTATAAACTTGGGCTAATACTTTTTGTACTTAAGCTCACCACCTACAAACGTATACAATACCTCAGTCTCTAATAATTCTTCTTCAGAACAAGAAATAAGATTTTTATTAAGTACCACCATGTCAGCAAGCTTTCCGACTGTCAGACTACCTTTTATATCTTCTTCAAAAGCAGCATATGCATTAGCCATAGTGTATGAATAAAGCGCTTCGGTACGCGTCATCTTTTGCTCAGGGAAAAATGCGTATCCATTGTCGGTCCTCTTCCTAGTAGTGCTAGCATAATAGCTTTCTAGAGGATTGACATCTTCTACTGGTGCATCGGTACCATTAGTAACAACAGCTCCTACATCTAGTAATGATCTCCATGGGTATGCTTCTTCTTTGGCTCTTCTTTCGCCCAGTCGCTTCTCAGCAAACAATGCATCAGAAGTACAGTGAATTCCTTGCATGGAAGCTATGACATTTAGTTCTGCAAATCGAGGAATGTCAGCTACATTCACATGTTGAGAGTGTTCAATTCTCCACCGTAAATCTTTGCCATCTATCTTTTTGAAAGTACGCTCCATAATGTTTAACACCTCACGGTTAGCACGATCTCCAATCGCATGCACGCACATTTGCATATCGTTTGCTGCAGCTAGTTCTGCTATTCGCTCTACTTCTTCTATATCGGTAGTGTTTTGACCATAGAAATCTGGTTTGTCATCATAGGACTCCAATAGCCAAGCTCCATAACTTCCCAGTGCTCCATCAACTTCTGTTTTGATAGCTCTGCAGGTATAATAATTATTGCCAACATTTATTTTTCTAATCCCAGCTAGCTTACCTTTCATTTCTGCAGATGATCGTCTGATCATAGTCCACAATCGTATATCAAACTTTCCATCCTTAGCTATTTTTTCAAATCTATCTACTTCAACAAAACTAGCGCCTGCATCTTGGAATGACGTTACTCCTTTGGTAACACATTCTTCTTGTGCAAGTTCTACAGCCTTGTACCATGTTTTTTCTTTCTCATCATCCGATAAAGTCTCCAGATATTCTTCATGAGCTGCTCTGATCACCGACATCGCGCGCTCTTCAAAAACGCCTATGGCTTTACCATCTTCATCTCTAACTATCGCTCCACCTTTGGGGTCAGCAGTTTCTAAACTTACACCAGAGATATTCATCGCTTTTGCATTGGCAAATAAACCATGACCACTAGCATGAGTAAGGATAACAGGATTGTCTGGGGATATCTCACTGAGTTGCTCATGAGTAGGGTAGCCACCTACATGCTGGTGGGGTAAAGAGTCCCACTTTTCTTGATGCCAACCTCGTCCTACTATCCATTCTCCAGGTTCACTTTCCTTCACTTTTTCTTCTACCATCTCCACGATCTCTTCCCAACTTTTTGATCTTAGAAAATTTAGATTTAGCAAACTATATCCGAGGCCTGTAAAGTGAGCATGACCTTCTATAAAACCAGGCATCATGAAAGCGCCTTTGAGATCAAGTTGTTCTGTTGATTCAATGGCCAGTTTCTTGATTTCTTCATCAGTGCCTATGCTTACTATTTCTTCTCCTTTGATAGCTATTGCACTTGCTGTTGGAATATCAGCGTCTACAGTGTATATATCCCCGTTGTAAAGAATAAGGTCTGGTGCAGTATCACTTGTGCAAGAACAAATCAGTATCGTCATCACTATAGTAATGGTAAAAGCATATTTAGATAAATCCATCTTTAAAAATTTTGTACCCATGATAAAGATATATATTTGCCTTTCATAGATTTTGTAGATGTTATCATTAGAAGATTTACGAGGCCAATTCGAAAACTACCTTCAATCAAAAAGTTTTGATAAAAATCCTCAAGGGCTTTACGAGCCATTAAATTATATCCTTTCGCTCAATGCTAAGCGGATGAGACCTGCTTTGTTGTTGGCATCTTACAATTTGTTTAGAGATGATCTTGATGTTGCGATGCCTTTAGCTTTTGCAACTGAGTTGTTTCATAATTTCACCTTGATGCATGATGATATCATGGATGAAGCATCACTGCGGAGAGGAGAGACGACTGTCCATAAAAAGTATGATGTCAATACTGCTATCTTATCTGGGGATGTAATGATGATCTATGCTTATCAATATATGGCGATGAGCCCTCCTGATAAGTTGGCGAAGGTATTAGATGTTTTTCACGATACAGCCATAAAAGTATGTGAAGGTCAGCAGTGGGATGTTGAGTATGAAACAGCTAATGATGTAAGCGTATCTGATTATGTCAAAATGATAACTTACAAGACTGCCGTCCTTGTAGGCGCTACCATGAAAATAGGTGGCATCATCGCTGGAGCAAGTGATGAAGATGCCGACCATTTGTACAAGTTTGGTGAAAATTTAGGAATTGCTTTTCAAGTGCAAGATGACATACTTGATACTTTTGGGGAGACGGCTAAAGTTGGAAAAGTAATAGGAGGAGATATCCTTCAGTCAAAGAAAACATATCTATACCTTAAAGCAATAGAACTTATAGAGGATCGCGACAGAGCGGATTTTGTAAAACTATACCATTCTGATATTCAGCAAGAATTTGATAAGGTGAAAAAAGTGAAGAAAGTTTTTGATGAGATGTACGTCCTTCACTATGCACAACAACTTAAGGAAAACTACGAACAACTTGCACAATCACATTTTGATGCCGTGTCTGTGAGTGACGAAAGGAAATCTACGATCAATGAAATAGTTGGTACACTGATAAAAAGAGAGTCATAAAAAAAGACCGCCTTTAGAGCAGTCTTTTAAATAAACGATATTTCTCCTATGTCTTATCTGAACAATCCTCCAAGAGCCTTCATGCCCAATCCAGCTATCTCGTCTACGACTGATCCGTCTCCGTCTTTGTCAAGCATCTTTTCTATAAGACTTTGTTGAGGCATTCTTTGCTGGACTTGCTGATTAGAAGTTTTAAGGAAATCTAGCAAGTTAGATGGTTGCATTTGCTGCTGTTGTCTTTGTTTACCTAGCATTCCTAAAGCTACTGGAGCTAACTTCATAAGGAGATTCATAGAATTATTTCTGCTTAATCCTGATCCTTTAGAGATCATGTTAATTACATTGAAGATGTTACTACCTCCTAGAAGATGACTTAAGATTCCCATTCCGTCAGCAGCCTTACCGCTTGCATTACCATTCAGTAAGTCACCTATATTATCCAAAATCCCACCATTATGAGTTTTCTCTAGAGCACCAAATAGACCTTGAAGACCTTCTGGATTAGCAGCATTCTTATTTAATGCACCTAGAATTGTCGATAATGCTAAGTTTGATGCTGATTGGGTTTGTTCTTTGCTTGCACCGCCCATCTGGTTAGTAAGTTGATCAAGAAGTCCATTTTGTAATTGACCTTGTAAGAGGTCCATGAAATTTGCCATCTAAATGTTGATTTTAGTTTTATGATTAATAGTAGTTGTAATACGAAATTGGTTGAGTTCTTAGTTTGTGTTGGTATTAGTTTGTTGGTAAAGAAGTTGCTTTATTGAGTCAATTGTCGATAGTAAATAGTTTTAGCAGTCTTGCTCTATGGACTAATAAAACACTCTAAAAATATATCTTCCCATTCCACCACTCTTTCTCGATAGTTGCATTGTGCTTTTCATAAAACTTGACTGCTGGATCATTCCAGTCTAAAACCTGCCACTTCAGCAGAATGCAATTTTGTCTTTTGCAATCTTCTTTCAGTTCATGCCAAATCAATTCACCTACACCAGTTCTCCGATAAGCTTCATTGACCACAAAATCCTCGAGATACATCATTTTACCTTTCCAAGTAGAGAATGTCAAGTAGTACAATGCTATACCGATAATCCTTCCATTGTCCTCAGCAACTAAGATTTGTATTCTATTTTCGTCAAAACCCAACTGATAATCGGCTAAAGTTGCAGTTACAGCATCTGGTTCTTTCTCATATATTGCTAATTCTATCACGAGATCAAGAACGGCTTGCAAGTCTGCTCGTACCGCCTTTCTTACTGATATTTTCATCTTAGACTCCATTTTATTCAATTTAAATAGTACAACCCTTATGCCTTGGGTAATTTAGCTGCTATAATGTTTAATATTAATTTAATATCCATATTGGCAGTACGTGAAAATAAATATACCTTTGCACTTCTTTTTTAAGAGCATTAAACATATTAATATACTATATGCCTACTATTAATCAACTTGTAAAAAAAGGTCGCAAGAAAGTTGTTGTAAACAGCAAGACAAGAGCCTTAGCAGCATGTCCTCAGAAAAGAGGTGTATGCACTAGAGTCTATACGACCACTCCTAAGAAGCCTAACTCAGCCTTGAGAAAAGTGGCGAAAGTAAGATTGACTAATCAACAAGAGGTAATCTGCTACATACCAGGAGAAGGACATAATTTACAAGAGCACTCGATTGTATTGATCAGAGGAGGAAGGGTAAAGGATCTTCCTGGGGTGAGATATACAATAGTAAGAGGAGCACTCGATACTGCAGGTGTAACTAATAGATTACAATCAAGATCAAAATACGGTACCAAGCGACCTAAAAAATAAGCGATGAGAAAGTCAAAACCAAAAAAGAGAATAGTTCAGCCAGATCCAAGATATAAGGATACAACTGTTACTCAGTTCATTAACAACATGATGATCCAGGGTAAGAAGAGTACAGCTTTCAAAATCTTTTATGATGCAATGGATCTTGTAAAAGAAAGAGGAGAAGGAGAAGCGCTTGAAACATTCATGAAAGCGCTACAAAACATAACACCTCAAGTAGAGGTAAGAAGTAAGAGAGTAGGTGGAGCTACTTTTCAGATTCCTGTAGAATTAAGAGGGGAAAGAAAAGTATCTGTGGGTATGAAGTGGTTAGTAAAGTACTCTAGAGCTAGAAGTGGTAAGGGAATGGCTGAGAAATTAGCTTCAGAGATCTTAGCAGCTAGTAAAGGGGAAGGAGCTGCTGTGAAAAAGAAAGAAGATACACACAAAATGGCTGAGTCTAATAGAGCATTTGCGCACTATAGAGCCTAGTAATCAACGTTTTATATATTATAATCTTAAATAATGAGTAAAGATTTAACTTTTACTAGAAATATTGGTATTGCTGCACACATTGATGCAGGTAAGACAACGACCACTGAGAGGGTATTGTACTATACTGGTATGAGTCACAAGATCGGAGAGGTGCATGACGGTGCTGCAACCATGGATTGGATGGAGCAAGAGCAAGAGAGAGGTATCACTATCACTTCAGCTGCAACCAAGACAAATTGGAAGTGGAAAGATCAAGATTACCCGATGAATATCATCGATACTCCTGGTCACGTGGATTTTACGGTTGAGGTAAATAGATCATTGAGAGTCCTTGATGGTTTAGTATTCTTATTCTGTGCAGTATCTGGTGTAGAGCCGCAGTCTGAGACTAACTGGAGATTAGCAAATAATTATAATGTACCAAGGATCGGATTCGTCAACAAGATGGACAGATCTGGTGCAGACTTCTTTACTGTAGTAAAGGATGTAAAAGAAAAATTAGGGTCAGATGCAATTCCATTGCAAGTACCGATAGGTGCAGAAGAAACCTTTAAAGGAGTAGTTGATCTAATCACAGGTAAGGCTATCGTGTGGAATGAAGAAGATATGGGAATGACTTTCAAGGAAATTCCGATTCCAGATGATTTGGTAGATACAGTAAGCGAGTGGAGAGAGAAGTTATTAGAAGCAGTAGCAGAGTATGACGAGACTTTGATGGAGAAATACTTCGACGATCCAGCGAGTATAACAGAGCAAGAGATGATTAATGCAGTGAGAGGAGCGGTACTTGATAACAAGTTTGTGCCGATGATGTGTGGGTCAGCTTTTAAAAACAAAGGTGTTCAGGCAGTTTTGGATGCAGTTTGTGCTTACTTACCATCGCCTATTGATGTAGGTTCTATTACAGGTACTGATCCGAGAACGGATGAGCCATCTGAGAGAAAACCAGATGCTAACGAGCCATTTTCAGCCCTTGCGTTTAAGATTGCTACAGATCCTTATGTAGGTAGATTAGCATTCTTCAGAGTTTATTCAGGTAAGTTAGAAGCAGGGTCTTATATCTTAAATAACAGATCAGGTAAGAAAGAGAGAATTTCTAGAATCTATCAGATGCATGCTAACAAGCAGAATCCGATTGATGTAGTATATGCTGGTGATATAGCAGCGGGTGTAGGGTTCAAAGACCTCAGAACTGGTGATACGCTTACTTCAGAAGATAAGCCACTAGTATTAGAGAGTATGGTATTTCCAGACCCAGTAATTGGGGTTGCGGTAGAGCCTAAGACTCAGAAGGATATAGATAAGATGGGATTTGCGTTAGCAAAGTTAGCTGAAGAGGATCCGACATTCAAAGTAAAATATGATGAAGACACTAACCAGACTGTAATTAGTGGTATGGGAGAGCTTCACTTAGAGATCATTATCGATAGATTAAAGAGAGAATTCAAAGTAGAGTGTAACCAAGGAGCACCTCAGGTGAACTATAAGGAGGCACTTACTATGGAAGTAGATCATACGGAGAGAACCAAGAAGCAATCAGGTGGATCAGGACTTTTCGCTCAGATGTCATTTAAACTAGGACCTGCAGATGCAGAGTTTTTAGAGACTGATGAATTTAAATCAGGTAAGACTATTCTACAGTTTTCTGATAAGATTAGAGGTGGATCTATTCCTAAGGAATTTTTCCCAGCGATAAAGAAAGGATTTAATGCAATGATGAACAATGGTGTCCTTGCAGGATACAACATTGACAGTATGAAAGTAGAAGTTTATGATGGACAGACTCACGCAGTGGATTCTAAGCCAATCGCCTTCGAATTGTGCGCTAAAGATGGATTTAAAGAGGCAGCTAAGAAAGCTAAGCCTGTAATCCTTGAACCAATCATGAAGATAGAGATTGTAACTCCAGATGAGTACACAGGGGCAGTTATAGGTGATTTGAACAGAAGAAGAGGATTACCATCAGGTCAGGAGCAAAGAGCAGGAGGAGCTATCGGAATCCAAGCTGAAGTGCCATTAGCAGAGATGTTTGGATATGTAACACAGCTTAGAACGATCACTTCAGGTAGAGCAAGTAGTTCTATGGAGTTTTCACACTATTCAGCAGTACCTAAGAGTGTATCTGAAGAGGTGATTAAAGCTGCTAAAGGAGAAGTTTAGTATAAATAATAAACTGAAGTGATTTAAGAAGAGTATTTATTTTCTTAAATCACTTCATTAACATAAAAAGTTGCATATTTGCACTTCTTTTTAAACAAGTATATTTTTTAACAGAGGATATGAATCAGAAAATCAGGATAAAACTCCGCTCTTATGACCATAATTTGGTAGATAAGTCGACGGAGAAGATAGTGAAAACTGTTCGCACAAGTGGAGCAGTAATCACAGGTCCGATTCCGCTGCCTACTGAGAGAGAAGTATTTACGGTTTTGCGATCTCCGCACGTAAATAAAAAATCTCGGGAGCAGTTTCAGTTGAGGACACACAAGAGGCTAATCGAGATTTTCACACCTACGCAAAAGACGGTTGACGCATTGTCAAAGCTTGAGCTACCTAGTGGTGTGGATATTCAAGTCAAGCTGACTTAAGAAATTTCTGATTTTATAAATAAAACGGTATGCGGTTAACGTGTACCAATTCATCATTTTATCAAAAAAGATAAATGAACGGAATTATTGGTAAGAAAATAGGTATGACAAGTATCTACAACGAAACAGGAAAGAATATTTCTTGTACGGTAGTAGAGGCGCAGCCTAATGTGGTGACACAGATCAAATCAGATGATAGCGACGGCTATTCATCTATCCAGTTAGCAGTAGGTGCTAAGAAGGAAAAGAATACGAGTAACTCAATGCTTGGACATTTCAAAGCAGCTAAAACAACGCCGAAGGCGAAGTTGGCAGAGTTCAGAGATTTTGATGCAGCTGAGAAAGGACTTGGTGATGAAGTGACTATAGAAGAAGTATTTGCAGAAGGAGATGTAGTAAACGTAATTGGTACTTCTAAAGGAAAAGGTTTCCAAGGGGTTGTAAAGAGATACAACTTTAAAGGGGTAGGTGATGCTACTCACGGTCAGCATAATAGACTTAGAGCTCCAGGTTCGATAGGTGCTGCTTCGACACCATCTAAAGTCATCAAGGGTATGAGAATGGGAGGAAGAACTGGTGGTAAAAGAATTAAGACTACTAATCTTCGAGTTGTGAAGATTTTGGCTGATAAGAATCTAATATTAATTAAAGGTGCGATACCTGGTCCAAAAGGGGGCTTTGTAATCATCGAAAAATAATAAGAGATGAAGGTAGATGTATTAAATATAGAAGGTAAAAGCGCAGGTAGATCAGTAGATCTGCCAGATGCAATATTTGGTATCGAACCAAATGAACATGCCGTATATCTCGCTGTGAAGCAATACAATGCTAATCAGAGACAAGGAACGCACAAAGCGAAAGAAAGAGGTGAGATCAAAGGATCTACAAGGAAGATAAAGAAGCAGAAAGGTACAGGTACAGCGAGAGCAGGATCGATCAAGAATCCATTATTTAAAGGTGGAGGTAGAATGTTTGGTCCTAAGCCAAGAAACTACTCTTTCAAAGTAAATAAGAAGGTTAAGAGAATAGCAAGACTATCAGCACTATCTGCTAAAGCAGCCAGTGGTGAGTTGGCAGTTATCGAAGATTTTACCTTTGATGCACCAGAAGTAAAGAGCTTTAAAAACATATTGAACAACCTAGAAATAGGGAATAAGAAGTCGCTAATTGTGACTGGAGATTATGATTCAAACTTATATCTCTCTTGCAGAAATCTAGCGAAATCAAATGTAATGAACGCTAAAGATTTAAATACTTACAGCATTCTTAATGCTAACAAAGTATTGATTACAGAGAGTGCAGTAACTAAAATGACAGAACTTCTAGGATAGGAATTATGGCAAATCAAATAATAATAAAACCAATAATATCAGAGAAATCTGAAGGGCTATCAGAGAAGCTAACTAAGTATAGTTTCGTCGTTGCGCGTAAGGCAAATAAAGTGGAGATAAGAAAAGCTGTAGAAAAAGAATTCAGCGTAAACGTAGCTAAAGTGAATACAATGGTGATGCCTAGCAAATCAAAGAGTAGAAATACTAAGAGAGGAATGCAGAAAGGTAGAGTGTCAGCATATAAGAAAGCAATTATAACATTAGCAGCAGGAGAAGAGATTGACTTCTTTGGAGAAGTTTAATCAATAATAAATAGAAGTAGCATGCCAGTAAAAAAGTATAAACCGTTGACGCCAGGATTGAGACAGAGAGTATCTGTTGATTATTCTGAGATCACAACTTCTAAGCCAGAGAAGTCGCTTATCGCTAAGTTACATAGCAAAGGTGGTAGAAATAACTCTGGTAAAATGACCGTAAGAAACAGAGGAGGAGGTCATAAGAGAAGATATAGAATCATCGATTTCAAAAGGAATAGAGATGGTCACACAGGAGAGGTAAAGACTATCGAGTATGATCCTAACAGATCTGCATTCATAGCATTAGTGCAATATGGAAAAGATAAAACTTACATCATAGCACCTAACGGTATTAAAGTAGGTGACAAAGTAACTTCAGGTAATGGAGCGACACCAGAGTTGGGCAATACTCTTTTCTTAAGAGATATTCCTTTAGGTTCTAACATACATGCAATAGAGCTTGATCCAGGAAAAGGAGCAGCATTGGCAAGATCAGCTGGTACTTACGGAGTGATGATGTCTAGAGAAGGAAAGTACGCTCAGATCAAATTACCATCAGGTGAGGTTAGAAAAATATTGTTGACTTGTAGAGCGACTATGGGTACAACTTCTAATCCTGATCATAGTTTGGCAGTACTAGGTAAAGCAGGTAGAACTAGATGGATGGGTAAGAGACCTAGAGTGAGAGGTGTAGCGATGAATCCAGTAGATCACCCGATGGGAGGTGGTGAAGGTAGGGCTTCAGGAGGACACCCTAGATCAAGAACAGGTGTAATGGCTAAAGGTCAGAAGACAAGAAATAAGAAGAAAGCATCTTCGAAATTGATAATATCAAGAAGGAAAAAATAATAAGTAATGGCTAGATCATTAAAGAAAGGTCCATACGTATTTCATAAGCTTTTGAACAAGTTAGAGAAAGCTAAATCAGGAACTAAGAAAACTGTGATCAAGACGTGGTCTAGATCATCGATGATTATTCCTGATATGGTAGGAGAGACAATAGCAGTTCATAACGGTAAGACATTTGTACCAGTATTTGTGACAGAGAATATGGTGGGACACAAGTTAGGAGAGTTCTCTCCAACGAGGAGTTTCAAAGGTCACGGAGGAAACAGAAAATAAATAAGACAGTAAACTAAATTAAAATGCAGGCTGTATCTAAACTTAAAAATATTCCACTTTCGGCGCGTAAGATGCGTAAGATGACTGATTTGGTTAGAGGTAAGAAAGTGGATACGGCATTAAATCTTTTAAAATTCAGTAAGCATGAAGCGTCTGAGTTTTTAGAAAAAGCATTGATCTCTGCAATCTCTAATTGGGAGCAGAAAGGTAATCTTGCTTTTAATGCTGAAGATCATGATCTATTTATCAAAGAGGTATTCTCTGATGAGGGTACATTCTTGAAGAGATTTAGACCTGCACCACATGGTAGAGCACATAGGATAAGAAAGAGAACAAACCATGTGACAATCACTGTAGAGAATAAAATAGCAATTGACGAACCAGAAGCGGAAGCAACGGAAGAATAAAACTATCTAGTAATTAATAATTATGGGTCAAAAGACAAATCCAATAGGTAATAGGTTAGGAATCATCAAGGGATGGGATTCTAACTGGTACGGAGGTAAAGACTTTGCAAAAAAGGTCGTAGAAGATGAGAAGATAAGAGTATACCTAAAAGCAAGAATAAACAAAGGTGGAATTGCTAGAATAGTAATCGAGCGTACACTTAAGAGAATAACAGTTACGATCCACACATCAAGACCAGGTATAATCATAGGTAAAGGTGGTTCTGAAGTAGATAGAATTAGAGAAGAGATTAAAAAACTAACTGGTACTGAAGTCCAAATAAATATTATCGAGATCAGAAAGCCTGAGCTTGAAGCAGCATTAGTTGGTGAGTCAATAGCTAAGCAACTAGAAGCTAGAATGAATTACAGAAGAGCGATCAAGATGTCTATACAGGCAACGATGAGAGCAGGAGCAGAGGGGATCAAAGTAAGAATTAGTGGAAGATTGAATGGTGCGGAGATGGCAAGATCAGAGGAGTATAAGGATGGTAGAACGCCATTACATACTTTCAGAGCAGACATTGATTACTGTTTAAGCGAAGCGCAAACGGTATATGGTAAACTTGGAATTAAAGTATGGATCTGTAAAGGTGAAGTATTAGGAAAAAGAGATCTATCTCCAAATATAGGCGCGGATACTAAACGTGGTGGAAGAGGTAAAGGAGGAAGAAGAGATAATAGAGGTGGAGGAAGAGATAACAGAGGAAGACGATAAAAAGTAATACTTTTGCAGCACTTTTCGCTAAAAAGTAGAAAACATATTAAAATTTAGAAAATGTTACAGCCAAAAAGGACGAAATACAGAAAGATGCAGAAAGGTCGCAATAGAGGACTTGCGCATCGAGGTAGTACAGTTGCATTTGGATCATTTGGACTTAAAGCGATGGAAGGTGGTTTTATCACCAACAGACAGATAGAGGCAGCAAGGATTGCGATGACTAGATATATGAAGAGGGAAGGTCAGGTATGGATTAGAATATTTCCAGATAAACCGATTACAGCTAAGCCGCAAGAGGTAAGGATGGGAAAAGGTAAAGGAGCACTAGATCACTATGTAGCAGTTGTAAAACCGGGAAGAATATTATTTGAAATGGATGGTGTAACGCCTGAGGTAGCAAAGGAAGGGTTAAGACTAGCAGCAATGAAGTTACCGATACCAACAAAAACAATAACGCGTAGAGATTACGCAGGATAATAATAAGCTATGGCTAGTAAGAAATTTATAGAAGCTAAAGAGTTTTCAGATGCTGATTTGCTCGCAGAGTTAAAAGAGACTGAGGTGCAGTATGGTAAACTTAAAATGGATCATGCTATCAAGGGATTAGAAAATCCACTATTGATCAGAGATGTAAGAAGAGACGTAGCAAGATTAAAAACAGAGGTAAGAAGAAGAGAATTAGGGGCAATGACTCCAGAGCAAGTTGCTGGGAGAACAAAGATCAGATCAAGAAGAAGAAAATAAGGCATAAATGGAAGAACAAAAAAATCTTAGAAAATCTAGAATAGGATTGATATCCAGTAACAAAATGGATAAGACCATAACAGTACTTGTGGAAAGAAAAATCAAGCACCCTATCTACGGTAAGTACATGAAAAAGTCCAAGAAGTTTATGGCACATGATGAGAAGAATGAAGGTCAACCAGGGGATCTCGTAAAGATCACAGAGGCAAGACCGTTGAGTAAGAAAAAGAGATGGAGACTTGTAGAGATTTTAGAAAAAGCTAAATAACAGATCAAAAGTAAACAGTAATGATCCAGGCAGAATCAAGATTAAATGTTGCAGACAACAGTGGAGCTAAGCGAGTACTTTGTATTAAAGTGCTAGGAGGTTCTAAGAGAAGATACGCTTCTGTAGGTGACATGATCGTAGTCACTGTTAAAGAAGCTGCTCCTGGAGGAGTTAAAAAAGGAACAGTTTCCAAGGCAGTAATCGTAAGGACTAAAAAAGAGATAAGAAGACCAGATGGCTCTTACATCAGATTTGATGATAATGCAGTGGTACTACTTACACCTAATGATGAGCCGAGAGGAACAAGGATATTTGGACCTGTGGCGAGAGAGTTAAGAGAGAAGGATTATATGAGAATTGTTTCATTAGCACCAGAGGTGCTTTAAATAATTATAGCAATGGCAAGATTTGCACCAAAGCTCCATATTAAAAAAGGAGATAAAGTAAAAGTTATAGCAGGTACTTACAGAGGTACAGAAGGTGAGGTGAAAGAAGTTATAGGCGCTAAGAACAGAGCAATCGTAGAAGGTGTAAACCTTATGAAGAAGCATACAAAACCTACTCAGGATAATCCTGGTGGGATTAATGAAATAAATACTTCTATACACGTATCTAACTTGATGCTTATAGATGCTAAGGGTAATGCAACTCGAGTGGGAAGAAAGCAAGTAGACGGTAAGAACGTAAGGTATTCTAAGAAATCAGGAGAAATAATAAGCTAATGTCATACGTACCAAGGTTAAGAACAAAATACAAAGAGGAGATTGTACCTAAGCTGCAAGAGCAGTTTGGCTATAAGTCTATCATGCAGGTACCTAAGCTTCAGAAGATTAGTATCAATCAAGGAGTTGGTTTAGCTACTCAGGACAAGAAGTTGGTAGATAACGCGCTAAAGGAGCTAACAGTTATTGCTGGTCAAAAAGCAATACCAACTAAAGCGACAAAATCAGTCTCTAACTTCAAACTTAGAGAAGGAATGAATATCGGAGCTAAAGTAACATTGAGACAAGATAGGATGTATGAATTCTTAGATAGGTTCTTGGCTGTTGCTTTACCAAGAGTAAGAGACTTTAGAGGAATTAGTGATACAAGTTTTGACGGAAGAGGTAACTACTCTATGGGTATCAAAGAACAAATAATATTTCCTGAGATTGACATCGATAAGGTGCCTAAGATCACAGGTATGGATATAACAATAGTTACATCAGCAAAAACTGATGCAGAAGCATTAGCACTTTTAAAGGAAATGGGTTTACCGTTTAAAAATCAAAGAAAAGAAGATTAATGGCAAAGAAGTCAATCATAGCGAGACAAGCTAAGCGCGAAAGATTAGTTGCAAAGTACGCAGCTAAAAGGAAGCAACTGAAAGAAGAAGGCAAATGGGATGAGTTAGATAAGTTGCCAAAAAACAGTTCAGCAGTGAGGCTAAAGAATAGATGTCAGTTGACAGGAAGGCCTAAAGGATATATGAGAAAATTTGGTATCAACAGAGTAACGTTTAGAAAAATGGCGCTCGAAGGAAAGATACCTGGAATTACAAAAGCAAGTTGGTAATATTTTATAGATAAACACTATGGCAGTAACAGATCCAATAGCAGATTATTTAACACGTATAAGAAATGCTCAGCAAGCAGGTCACAGAGTGGTAGAGATACCAGCATCTAAGACTAAGAAAAGATTGACTGAGATTATGTACGATCAAGGATTCATTCACAAGTATGTGTTTGATGACGAAGCGGGACATCAAGGTCTTATTAAGATTGCGATCAAGTATGACAAAGTAAGCAAGCAGCCTACTATCAGAAAGATGGGTAGAATCAGTAAGCCAGGATTGAGAAAGTACTTCTCATCTAAGGATATCCCAAGGATTATCAATGGTTTAGGAATTGCGATAGTATCAACTTCTAAAGGATTAATGACAGATAAGCAAGCAAGAAAGCAGAACATCGGAGGCGAGGTGATGTGCTATGTTTATTAACAATAAAATTTTAAACTATGTCTAGAATAGGTAATGCTCCCATATCAGTCCCAGCAGGTGTCACATTAGATATCTCTAAAGGAAATATGGTAACTATAAAAGGACCTAAAGGTGAGCTCAAGCAGCAGATAGATCCTGATATGAAATTGAGTCTTGAAGATGGTACTTTGACGGTTGCAAGACCGACAGAGCAGAAGAGACATAAATCATTACATGGACTATCGAGATCATTGATTGCTAATATGGTGACAGGTGTATCAGAAGGATGTGTGAAAGAACTAGAGTTAATCGGGGTAGGTTACAGAGTAGCTAACACAGGTAACTTGGTAGAGCTAACAGTAGGATACTCTCACCCTATCTATTTCGCAATACCTGATGAAATTAAGGTAGAGACGAAAATGGAAAAAGGTTCTCCACCATCTATCAGACTAGAGTCTCATGACAAGCAGTTGATTGGTCAAGTGGCAGCGAAGTTAAGAGCATTCAGAAAGCCAGAACCTTACAAAGGAAAAGGTATAAGATTTAAAGGAGAAGAGATTAGAAGAAAAGTTGGTAAGACAGCAGCTAGTTAATAATAAGTATTAATCAATATCATGTTTAGTAAAAAAGCTAGAAGACAAGTACTTAAGTACAGAATCAGAAATAAAATCAGCGGTACTCCAGCAAGACCGAGGTTAGCAATTTATAGAAGTAATAAATCTATCTACTGTCAGCTTATTGATGATTTAAACGGGGTGACACTTGCATCTTCTTCAAGTACTCAAGTAGGAGCTACTGGTAATAAAGTAGATCAGGCTAAGTTGGTAGGTCAAGCTATTGCGGAAAAAGCAAAAGCAGCTAGCATAGATAATGTTGTATTTGACAGAGGAGGTTACCTCTATCATGGAAGAATTAAATCATTAGCTGAAGGCGCAAGAGAAGGCGGCCTACAATTTTAATCAAAGACATTAATAAGCAATGGCTAGAAGAAATAATAACGACAGAGGAAGAAATTCAGAATCAGACTTAAAAGAAAAGTTGGTTCACCTTAACAGAGTTGCCAAGGTAACTAAAGGGGGTAGGACTTTTAGCTTTTCTGCTCTAGTCGTAGTCGGAGATGGTAAAGGTAAAGTTGGATATGGACTAGGTAAAGCTAGAGATGTATCTGAATCTATTTCTAAAGCAGTAGATGACGCTAAAAAGAACTTGATAAGCTTCCCACTTTATAAAGGAACAATACCTCATGAGCAGAAAGGAAAGTACGGTGCAGGTAAGGTGTTAATCAAGCCAGCATCTGATGGTACAGGTGTAATTGCAGGTGGTGCGATGAGAGCGGTACTAGAGATAGCAGGAGTACAAAACGTATTATCTAAGTCTCAAGGATCATCTAACTCTCACAACGTAGTAAAGGCAACGATAGATGCATTGAGTAAATTAAGAGGACCAGATACGATAGCTAGAACAAGAGGATTGTCTATAGAACAAGTCTTTGATAATTAATATTAGATTCTAATAGATCATGGGAAAAATAAAAATCACACAAGTAAGAAGCGCTATCAACAGACCTAAGTCTCAGAAAGCAACAATAAAAGCTTTAGGCTTGAGAAAACTGAATCATTCAGTGATAATAGATAATTCTGTTCCACAATTGAGAGGCATGGTAGCTAAAGTAAGCCATCTACTCAAAGTGGAAGATGTATAATATAGAAATAAGATAGATATGAATCTTCATAATTTAAAACCAGCTAAGGGAGCTGTCAAGTCGGGAAAAAGAATCGCAAGAGGACAAGGATCAGGAAGAGGTGGTACGTCTACTAAAGGTCATAAAGGACAGAAGTCAAGATCAGGATGGAGTAGAAAGAGAAACTTTGAAGGAGGGCAGATGCCTATCCAAATGAGATTACCTAAGAGAGGTTTTAAAAATCCTAATAGACAAGCATTCACAGCAATCAACCTAGGTAGATTACAAGAGATTCATGATAAGCATGGATTAAGTGATATCACACTTGATGCATTAGTAGAGAAAGGGATTGCTAATAAGTCTGACAAAATAAAAGTATTAGCAAACGGAGAGTTAAAAGCTAAGTTGACAATAAACGTTCACGCAATATCAGAAACAGCTAAAAAAGCCATAGAGTCAAGTGGTGGAACTGTAAATCTAGTATAATAAAGACCGTATGAATAAGTTCATAGAGACATGTAAGAACATCTGGAGTATAGACGAGCTGAGAAACAGAATCCTACTCACACTAGGAATTTTGGCTGTTTATAGATTTGGTTGTTTCGTGGTATTACCTGGAGTTAACCCTGCAGCTTTAGAAGCAGCAGCTGCTAGCAGAGGAGCTAATGACATCCTTGGACTTATTAACGCGTTTACAGGAGGAGCATTTAACAATGCTGCAGTATTTGCA
>CALFUQ010000117.1 GCA_937929885.1 uncultured Saprospiraceae bacterium | reverse complement strand
ATCTGTCTCGGTATTTCTTAATGGGTTGCCATCCATATCTCTAACAACAGCTTGATATTTAAATCCAGATGGAGTTTGGGCAACAACATTTACACTTAAAATCATTAGCAAGACGAGAATTAAAAATTTAAAAAGTTGCATAATATTCCTTTTGTATAAGCTAATTAATTGACTTGTTGAAATTCTGTATTGTTGATTCTGTACTCGCTTTTGACTAGTTTCACGCAACGCATATCTATAGCATTCTTCTTTGGTTTTTTCTTATCGTGACTTGTCAGTTCCATTAAAAGGCCATCTTGCAGACCTTGCATGTTAGTTACCGACTTTGGCATATTCACATTTGAGAAACCTACAAGGTTAAAACCAGTAATACCAGCCTCTGTCGTCGTGTAGATATAGCCAGTGTTTTTCTTATCAGAGGTCTTAAACTCTTTACACTGAAAGCCTGCTATAGTTTTAGTTTTTCCTGTAGGTACGATGCTGTACTTATCTTCATTTTTTTCTAGCATTCTTTCACTTAGCTTTGCCATATCTATATATGGTATTCCCACCATTCCTTTGCCCCCGCTACTCTTCCCAATCATGTACATTTTAGCTTTCTTAATGGAGTGATCCCAAAGCATGATATTAGTTTCATCTTCTTCGTCTTCCATAAAAGCTACTACAGACGCGTCTTCTTTCATTAGGAAGATGTACTTCTGGACCTTACCTTTATACTCATTCTCCATGTGATATTCATAATCAAAAGTATAGGTGGGAGGTAATTTTCTCGAGGGGTCATCTTTTACGATTGACTCTTTGACCTTATCTAGTAAATCTCCAAACTGCCCAATGGCTTGCTGCGAATAGATCAATAGCAGTAAAAGTGGAATGATCCTAATTATCTCTTTCATAATATCTATGCTTTTTATTTGCTTGTATGTTTGATTACCTTTTCAGTAAATAATCTTTTGCCTCCTGCCGAAAAGTTGATGAAGTAAACTCCCGTATGCCAATCTGTAGTCTGAATGACCATCTCTTCAGCCTGAGGCAAGGTTGTATAAATTAATTGCCCTAATACATTATAAACTCGTATCTCAATTTCTGAGTCGAGTAAAATATTTATCTGTAATTCATCTTCAAATGGATTAGGAAAAATGGAAGCCTCGATATCAGCTGTCTCAGGATATACTACATCAGCAAGATCTCCTTGCTGAAAGCCTTGAGTTAGCACATAAGGTCCAGTCAATTCATGGATTGCAATTTGTCCCATAGTGGCATCGAGTGTTAGTCCATTCTCAGCACTATATTCAGACCCTCCAAAAGTGATAACAGATCTACTAATTTCTTGCGTAAAACCACTTAATGGCATAATAGATAACAACAGAATGGCAGTAAGGTAACTTTTGAAGTTGTTCATCAATTAGACGCTGATTAAGTAATAGATCAAGTTCTATCTATGATAGAATCACATTATTCTTAGTTCAAATCTGATGGATTATTAACTGCTAAAAAGATCAACTTTGTGAATGGCGAAGTTATCTAGTAAATGGTAGTTTGGAGTTGGTAAGTGGCACTCGATGATTTACACTATGACTCCAAAGAGGGTAAACTGATAAGTACTTTAGTCCCTGTTGCTAAGCCTTCCTGGTCATACTTATCTATTATTTCTACTTCTCCTCCGATATTGTGTAGTTCATTTAGTATACGTATACGTGCTTCCGTAATTTTCATTCCATGAGACTTTCGCTTTGTGGCAGATTTTGACTTAAGTGATAGTGCCTTTACTCTTCCTATGCCATTATCGTCAACAGAGATCTCTAGTTTATTATCTACTTTATTAATGCATACCATTAATTGTCCCTTCTCTTCTTTGTGTAATAATCCATGCCAGATTGCATTTTCTACGTATGGTTGCAATATGAGTGGGGGAATAAGTTCCTTTGTCAAATCTATTTTTTTATCTACCTGTACACTATACTCGAATCTATTCGAGAATCTTAATTTTTCCATCTCAGTGTATAGTTCAAAGGTTGCTAATTCTTCTCTTAGCGTAATCTGTTTACGCTTAGAGTAGTCTAGAATATTTCTAATTAATTTGGCAAACTTTGTGAGGTACATGGATGCCTCCTCAGATCTATTTGTAAGGATATAGTTATCTATAGAGTTGAGACAATTAAATAAAAAGTGTGGATTCATCTGACTTCTCAAGGCTTCTAGCTTAACTTCTGCGAGTTGATTTTGAAACTCGGACTCAATCTTTTGCTCTTTGAGTAGATGATAAGTACGGTATTTATATAAAGCATATAGCATACTAAAAATCAGTATCGTCACTAAGACATGGAAGATGGTAGACTGAGTAAAACTTGGTTTTAAATCAATACGAAGTTGCTCATGGGGTGCAGTCCATTTATGCCCTGGATATCTAGCTTGTAATGAAAAAGTAAAATCTCCAGGTGGCACCTTGCTGTAAGTAGCTGCATTATTTCTACCTGCAAATATCCAATCATCATCAAATCCATTAAGTTGATATCGATACTCTATATCGTGGCTAGGGTTTTCGATTAAGCTAGAATAATGTATGGTGAAATAATTATCCCCTGGTTCTAAAGTTTGATTGATCTCTTCTTTTAAATCATATGAAAATGAAACGGTTTTATTGAATACATCAAGTTTGTACACATAAGGTTTTATCGATTCATCTTGTTTTGAAGGTAGCTCTGATGGATGAAACAGAGTGAATGTCATTCCAGTTGAAGCGAATATAGAACCATCATGTAATGTTTTAATTATTCCAGGATCAGACCATACATAATTCCAAAGTCCATCATGCTGGTGATATATGCTATAAGTATTTTCTTCTGAATTATAGCTAATCAGACCTTCATTTGACTTAATCCACAGTTGATTGCTTAAGTCTTTTACAACTCCTGTTATGCCTGTAATCCCTTCAATAAATATTGAGCGATTTGATTTGCCATTTTCATCTTGCAAATAAATTGTATCTGATAATATTTGATATTTAATTGCTTTATCATTTGACACCGTCTCGTTTTTTAAGTCTTCACTTGTCACTGGCCTAAGGACTGTTCTAGTGTAATCCCAAAGGAACTTTTTATTTTTGTTAGTAGTAATAATCAAATTTCCACTGCTTGTCTCATTAACTTCAATTATAGAATTTTCTTCTGCTTCTAATTGCTCCTTCGATAGTTTCCCCGATTGGAAGAGATTATTCTCAGGAAGAAATGACTCCATCCCTCCTGATGAAATGATATAATACTGATCTCCACTTTTGTGAATATTTACGGAAAGGCTCACCGCAGGATCAAAGTCATCATGACCTCTAAAAAAGTCATAATACTGATTCGTCACTGTATTAAAAATCTTCAAGATTCTTCCACCTATAATTATATTTTGATCATCATATGCTATATGTGACCTCATAAAGTTGGTACCTATTTCTAATTTATCATACGGACTTTCATATCTAAATGCTGTATACTCTTTCGTCTTAGTATTGAATCTAACTAGTCCATTTGCATAGGTACTGATCCATATGTTATCCCCCATTTGGATATGATCATAAAAGGTAAACCCCTCCGAATGGTTATAGATGTAAAGACCTTCACTTTCTTTGGGTGGGAAATACTCATAGCTCGTATCCGTCATATCAAGATGAAACATACCATGCAATGAGCAAATCCATACTTTATCATTATCAAAAGGATCGCTTCTAATATATCTGGCAGTATGTTTAAACTCAGGGCTATCAAGTACATCCTGCGGCAAAACAAAAAATGTATCTATATCACCTGGTGCATTGTAATTATAGATTATTCCTTTATGATCTGTCAGAAACACCCTACCATCATGATGCTTATAAGTACTCCAGATAAAAAGTTCGTCACTTACATTCTCTGGCCAACTTACTCTTGAAATTTTCGGGATAGAATCAGAGGTATCGTAATAATGAAGCGGTTTATCAATATCCCCTAAGTAAATAACACTATCAAGTTCAAATATTTTCCTGAAAAAAGTAAACTTCATATTCGGTGCAGCCATGGTAATAAATCGCTTTCCATCGAAACGGATTACTCCATCTGCTGTTGTTAACCAAAGCATTCCATCCGCTCTCTTTATTACTCCGTGTGCATAGCTATTGATTGATCCTATACCGTACGAAGGCATTCTGGCATTTCGCAAATTAGTTAGTGCTTCTTGATCAAAATCTTGTGCGTAACCATAAGTTGATAGGATTAGTAGCAATATGATTTTACAGGTTTTACAGATTTCCACCAACTTAAAGTTTATGCTGTTTTAATACTAAAACTGATTTCTACAGCTGTTCCTGCTGATTCTCCATTCTCGTGTAGCTTATCTATTACTTTCATCGATGCTCCAGCTTTGTTTAAGTCCTGACTTAGAGAGAGACGCTGCTCTGTGATTCGCATACCATAGGACTTATGCTTAGTTGCTGATTTAGTATTTATCATAGCTGCTCTCTCTCGCCCGATCCCATTATCGTCTATAGTACATTTTACTACATCACCATCCTTAAGTATATCTACTTTAAGAACTCCACCCTCCTCCAGGTGCATTAACCCATGCCAGATAGCATTCTCTACGAATGGTTGCAATATTAGTGGTGGTAACTTAACAGCATTAGTATTGACTTCATTTGCAATTTTTATTTCAAAGTCAAATTTATTTTGAAATCTTAGTTGTTCCATTTTGATATAAAGCTCTAAAGTCTCTAACTCTTGTGTAAGGGTGATTCTGTTCTGCTCAGAATAATCCAAAATTTGCCTCATCAACTTTGAAAATTTAGAGAGATATTCAGATGCTATTATTCTTTCGTTCTTGAGTATATAGTTATCGATTGCATTAAGACTATTAAATAAGAAGTGAGGATTCATCTGTAGTTTAAGAGCTTTGGCTTCTATCTTAGTGATCTGCTCCTTTAGAGATGATGTCTTCTTAATTTCGTTTATTCGCAATGAAAACAGACTCCACACTAACCATATTATACTTCCGATTACTAATAACTTAAACCACCAGGTCTGCCAAAAAGCTGGAATAATATTGATATCAAATTTGATAGGATTCTTTCCCCATACACCATCATTATTTGTAGCATTAAGAAGCAGAGCATATTCGCCAGGTGGTATATTAGAAAAACTAACGAGCTCATTACTTTCATTATCTATCCACTCTGTATTTATACCCTCTAGTTTATAACGATATTTGGTTTTTGTTTTTGAAAAGGTTTGTGCAACATACCTTATCTGAAAATTACGATCTGTGTGCTTAAGATCAATGCTCGTTAAATCACCTATATGCTTAACATCCTGACCGTCCCGATTTGTAGTTATAAGATCTAGTAATCTAATATCTATCGGATCTTCAACTTTGTTGATCTCATCTGGGTGAAACCAATTGACTCCATCTATACCTCCGAAATACATCTTGCCATCGGAGCTTACATGATAAGCACCAGTATTAAATTCGTTACCGATTAACCCATTTTCTGCCGTAAGATGTTGCTCTACTATATCACCCACTCCACTATAGACTCGTCTTTTATCTATCTGGCAGATTCCCATATTGGTACTTATCCAGACATAAGTTTCGTTTTGCTCAAGCATACTATAAACCACATTATTAGGGAGGCCCATTGACTTATTTAATTCTATTTCTTTACCATTACTGAGATCTACTATTATGATTCCTGCCTGCTGAGTACCGACCCATAATTTGTCTTCATCTAAATAAAGAGATTTAATGGCTCCAGTATTTTTTCTATTTATACTTACTTTTCTTTGTCTAGAATCTGTCCTAACTGCGAAGACATCCCCTAGATCTGTACCTACAAAATATTCTTCTTCTGGGCCTTTCATAATTGTTCTTATGTTTCCATTAGTTAACACTTCAAATCCACTGCGTACAGAAAGTTTCTCCCAACTAAGATCATTTTTGTCCAATAGAATAAGGCCTTCATTCCCAGTACATAACCATAGCCGATTATCATCTGCCTCTTTGATATCCCATATAGTTGCTGCAGGCATATCATTATCTATACCAGTGAAACTTTTTGATTTGTCTTTTTTAACCATCAGTCCCTCATCCTGCGTTCCTATCCAAAGGTCTTGATTTCTGTCATGGAGCAAACTCATCACTCTGTCACTAGATAGTCTATACCTTACTGGCTCTTCTGTACTGTAATGTGAAATCTGGTCTAACTCCTTAGAGAGCTTAGTAAGTCCTTTACCAGATGTACCAATCCAAAGGTTTCCTAACTGGTCAGTTGAAATTGCTCGTACCACATCCACAGGAATATTTTTAGGCATTTGATTATTGGTAAGGCTATAAATCGGCTTCCTATCAGCGATAGTCAAACTCGCCCCTCCTCCATCAGTACCAAACCAGAGGTTATCATTTTGATCTTCAAAAATGCAAAGGATATCATTGTAACTTATTGAAGTATCATCTAACACATTTGTTTTAAATTGAGTAACCTGATTATCATCTACAAGAAATAATCCTTCCCCGTAAGTTGCTACCCACAATCTATCCTCTTTGTCTATATGGATATCTTGTATGAGTAAATCTGTAGGTAACTCTAAGTAAGCACTTGCAGAATCATCATTAGTAGCGATATGTAACCCATGACCCAGAGTGGAAATAATTAGATGCTCGTCCTCGGTTAATATAAGATCACTAATATTTCTGATTTCTGGATATAACAC
Organism: uncultured Saprospiraceae bacterium; assembly: GCA_937929885.1. Lineage (GTDB taxonomy): Bacteria > Bacteroidota > Bacteroidia > Chitinophagales > Saprospiraceae > CALFUQ01. The sequence continues at coordinate 11,404 of CALFUQ010000117.1, read as the reverse complement.
TTCCTTATCCCGAGTCTTTGGATCAAATTTTAAGATGCCCTCTGTTGACGCTAAGTATAAGAGACTATCGCGTCTCACTATTTTATTGAGGAATAAATCATTGATAATATGTTCTACTATTAGTTCATCATCCTTGATTAAAACTTTAGAAAGTCCTTTTGAAAAACTAGTAACCCAAAATTCAGCATCAGACCACTGAAGGATACTACTCGCATCTTCTACACCGTGTACATAAGTAAATTTTTCTGTGCTGGGATTACAGAATTGTAGTCCACCATCTAAGGTAGTCATCCAAATTTTACCTTGACTATCAACAAATAGTTTTCCTAGTTGATTGTTTTCACTACTTGTAATATCTCTAAAGAAAACCTCATACTGTGTGAAGTTAGAACCGTCATATTTGTTGAGGCCATCTTGAGTTGCAAACCATATAAAACCTGAAGAATCTTGCGCTATACTAACAACAGAATTTTGGGATAGTCCATCATCAGTACTCACCCGCTCAAACTGAATCTGCTGCGCACACAGTCTAAAACTAAAAAGTAATATGGCAGCAGTAAATAATAAAGATCTTTGACTATGTAGAAATGGCTCTTTGATTATTGATAGTTTAATACCATTAATAATACGATTTGCTTATCAGTAGTGATGATAAGTTAAGCAATTAATTGGTCAGTTTAAATTGCTACCGAGTTAGGTTAAGCAACTAATATTCTCTGCTCGAATGATTTTCTAACTAGACCTGCGGTATTGCGCACTCTCATTTTACGTAACAAGTGTCTTCTATGTGTTTTAACGGTTTCTACACTTATAAATAATTGTTGAGCGATCTCTCTAATAGTGAATTCAAAAGCAATGAGTTTCAATACTTCTAATTCACGTTTTGATGGATGAGTAAAGTCTGTTCTTAAAGTGGTCATACGATGTTATCAATTTACTTTGATTAAATCTAGATAGATTAAAATTGATAATTTGGAGCACTTTGTGAATGGTATGCAAAACCTTACGAACGGTATACCATACCTATTTATCGGTATAGACCTTACTACCCTACTTCTTTCCTTAATACTTCTAATGGTGATTTACTCACTACCTCTCGAGTATTAAGCATCCCTATAATCACAGTTAAGGCTACTACAAACAAGAACACAAAAAAGATAGGTATCCACTGGATATTAAAGTCTAACTCCAGCTGGAATTTAGCCAATAAGTAACCGCCGATCAAAGCTAAGAGAATACCTGTTGCAGCTGATAAACTTCCAAGTAGCGCATATTCGGTAGCATTAATTTTTAAAATTTGACTTCTACTAGCGCCGATTGTTCTAAGCAATACAGCTTCCTTTATCCTTTGGAACTTGCTTAGCAATAAGGAACTTATCAAAACGATCAGCCCCGTCAGAATACTAAATGCTGCCATAAATTTTATAATGTAGGACACCTTATCTAATATATCATTGAGAGCTACTAATATCGACTGCAAATCTATTACAGATACATTGGAGAAGGTCCTACCGATAGCACTTCTAAATTTTGCAGTTGTCTCATTATCAGGAGACTTGGTTACCATCACTTGAAACTGTGGGGCCTCTTCTAACACTCCAGTCGGGAATACCACGAAAAATCTAGTCTGCATACTCTTGAACTCAATTTTTCGGATGGCAGCTATGTAAGTTTTCATTCTTGTCCCTTGCACATTCCAAACGATCTCATCTCCAATATCTACTTGCAGGCCTCGCGCCCATCCCTCATCTACAGATATAAGTATCGAGTCATTAGATGTAGAAGGAGGACCAGGCATTACACCTCTGATAAGTAATTCTCCTTTATCTAGTGTATCCCTATAACTTACTCTTGCTTCTCTATTGGCCGCCCAAAACCTAGTATTCTGAGTTGTGTCAGCTTGCCATTCCTTTTTAGATTTTCCCTTCCATCCTTCTACCTTCATCGTAACGATAGGAACATTTTGCAAGATAGGCATGTCATGCTCTTTTGTAATCTTTATTACTTCATCATTTTGCTTGCTCTCGATACCATATAGTACTATGTTAGGTTGATTACCAGCATCCATACCTGATACATTTTCTAGTATCAAACCTTGTATGATGAATAGCGTTGTCAGCACTGCAGTCCCTAATCCAATAGACACTAATAGCGTCTGTGTCTGATTGTTAGGGCGAAATAAGTTTGATAATCCTTGTCTAAAAACAAAGTTCCACTGCTTAGGCAAAAATTTCTTAACCGCCCACATTATAAATCTAGCCACCAAGAATAACAGTAAGAATGCTATAGCAAGGCCACCAGTAAATGCAAGACCTGTCATAGGCTCAGCGGTCAATCTCCATAAAAAGAAAAAGATACTAAGCAATATCAAAACTCCTATTACATAAACTAATGAGTCTCTCTTTTGCTCTCCATCATCACTGGCTCGTAGCGTTCTAAGAGGACTGATATTTCTTATTGATACTAACGGAAGTAAGGCAAATAGGATGGTAATAATTAATCCTATAAATACACCTTCAAAAATCGCTTTCCATGAAATTCCCATCTGCACCTCAAAAGGCAGTAGATCGGTTAAGATCATTGGGATTAAAACTTGGATAGCCGACCCAAGGGTGGCGCCTATGACTACACCTATTAAACCCAATACAACAATTTGTAAAAAATAAATCATGAATGCTTGTGTACCCTTCATTCCTAAACATCTGAAAACTGCGATACTCGGAATTTTTGTCTTTACATATATGAATACACTACTGGCTACACCAATACATCCTAACAAGAGAGATACTAATGCTACCAGATTAAGAAAATAGTTTAACCCACTAAAGGCTTCTTCTAAATCTTCCTTTTGATCTTCGAGTGTTTCGACTCTTACATTCTCATTTCTGAATGTTTTTCTTCTATCTGCTTTCCATTGGTCAATAGGATAGTCTTTAGGTAACTTATAAAACAAAGAGTAGTCAAGTAATGAACCTGGCTGTACCAAATCAGTTACTGGTATATGTTCCTTAGAAATATAAACTGCTGGTGCGAATGCCGAAGTAATACCAGCAGCCCCGAAAGTATTTTTAAGTCGTGCTCCAATTTCGAAAAAAGCATTACCCAGTCTTATCTCATCTCCTACTACAAGATTATACTGCAACATCATGCCTTCATCAACTAATGCATACCGCCCATTTTTAATGATGTCATGAGCGTCTGCTGGTTCAGTTTTTAGTTTACCATAAAATGGAAAGTCACCTTCTAGCGCCTTAATCCTCATAAACTGAGTTTCATCTATCCTTGGTAAATATGCCATCGAGAATAGCTCTATCTCACTTGCGGTCTCACCAGGAAGTGTAGCTAAAGTATCAAGGATGTTTTCGGGTATCTTACGATTAGAGTTAACCACCAAGTCAGCACCCATTAGAGATAACGCTTGCTCATCTATATCCTCAACCAGATTATAGTTAAATGAATTAATCGCAACAAGTGCAGCAATCCCCAAAATAATGGAGGACATAAACATGAATAGCTTGCCCCTATTCTTACGGCTATCCTTAAGTGCTGTACGTGCTAAAAATCCCAAATTACTCATAGCTATTGGATCTCTGCCTTAACTGTGGAATTGTCCTCTACAACATGGCCTCCGCGTAATTTGATAATTCTATTCGTTTTTTGAGCAAGTTCTAAATCGTGTGTAACGATAATCAAGGTTGTACCTTTTTCTTTATTAAGATCAAATAGTAAGGACTCAACTCCATGACTAGTATCTTCATCGAGATTACCAGTAGGTTCATCTGCGAATAAAATTTTAGGAGCGTTACAAAAAGCACGTGCAAGTGAAACTCTTTGCTGTTCTCCACCTGATAACTGACTTGGATAGTGATCTAACCTCTCCCCTAAGCCAACACGCTCTAATAAATCAGATGAAATTTTCTTAACGCCTGAAGCGCCTTGCAATTCTAGTGGAATCATGACATTCTCTAATGCCGTCAGCGTCGGAATAAGCTGGAAATTCTGAAAAATAAATCCCACACTCTCATTTCTGATTGCCGCTCTCTGGTCTTCTGTTAGATTTACAATATGCTTACCGCATAGTTTGACTCTTCCTTCGGTTGGCTTATCTAGACCCGCACAGAGTCCGAGCAAGGTAGTTTTCCCACTACCAGAAGGCCCTACGATCGAGACACTTTCTCCAGCATTAATTGCAAATGATACGTTTTGAAGAACTGTCAAGTCATTACTACCACTTCTATAAGTTTTAGATAGGTTTTCAACCTGTAAAATATCGTCTTTTGCTGCCTCGTATTCCAATATTGTATTTATTTAGCAATTAGAAATAAGTGTTACACTATTATCCTAATTTGGTAGTTTAATATTCAAGATGGTTTATAAAAAATTAAAACGGATTGGTCTAGGTTTAAGTCTTTTGACTTGCATCATTTTATCCTCATGCAATAATAAACAAGATATAGCTAAAACTGTTGAGAAGACCATTACTCAAGATATTTCCGACGAAGTGATTGATTCAGAAGATAAAGTCATTCTGTTCTTTGGCAATAGCCTAACGGCAGGTTATAGATTAGCTGAAGAAGAATCATTCCCATCTCAAATCCAAGCTAAAATAGATTCATTAAACTTAGGATATACAGTAATCAATGGTGGTCTGAGTGGTGAAACCACCGCTGGAGGGCTTAACCGTATAGACTGGATACTAAAGCAAGATATAGATGTGTTTGTCCTTGAGCTAGGCCCTAATGATATGTTGAGAGGTTTAGATCTTAAAGCAACAGAAGAAAACCTTAGGGGTATCATCACTAAAGTAAAAGACAAATTCCCAGACATAAAGATCGTTATTGCTGGTATGCTTGCACCACCTAATATGGGCGAGCAATATGCTGAACAATTTGCAGCGATATATCCTAAGATCGCAGAAGAAAGTGATGCTGGGCTGATTCCATTTCTACTGGAGGGAGTAGCTGGTGATGAAGATCTTAATCTCGAAGACCAGATGCATCCTAATGCTCTAGGGTATAAGATTGTGGCTGATAATGTGTGGAAGGTTTTGGAGGGGGTTTTGTAGTTATGGCTAATTTATGAATGAATATGCCACCTCTAGAAGACTTCGCTTAAACTGTAGATTTGATTCGCCCGTATCATCATCGATATGTTTTGATTAAACCGCACCATGAAGGATGCTGTCTATCCCGCTTTTTTTGCCATGATAAATTGCTTTATTACGTGACACCATAAATAGCAGCATTCCTATTGACACCTATTCCCATATAGAATTACTATAACCGCACAACTCTTTTTTTTGAGTCAATCGTGCCACTAAGCCGTTCGTCGTGTTTCTCCGGATACTCGTCGAGCTACTCTTACCAAAAATATGGTTTTGGCTTAATATTGAAGTATATAATTCGAAAGTATTAGATAATACAGAATTATATATTAATCAATAACCACTTTAAAGAACAATTATGAAAGTCCAACTTCTTTCCACTTCCCTTCTATTTGTAATAGCTATATCCATTATTTCTTGCAGCAAGGATGATACATCCTTTGATAGGTTTGTAACTGAAAATTCTAATATTGAAGTTAGAGCTAAAGAACAAGAATCCACAGATCATCCTTTAACAATAGAGATACTAATGTCTGGCTGTTTTGCTGAAAACGTAATCTGTACAGTTGATCATGCTGATCTAGAATCTTATGGATTTTTATGGACTCATAATGGAGAAAAGGCAGGTCATGATACTACTACACATTGTCTATGTGGTGGGACAGTAGAAGTTGAACTGCGTAGTAATGATGATGAGACGATATACATCGGTGCTGCTGAATTACCTCCTTGTACAGAGTTGATTAAATAACAACTTCCACCTATCTTAAGACACCTGTAGGTCGGTTCATAACTTGCGGGTGTCGCGGATGTTTCAGTATTCCATCATTGTAAGTTTTTACACTGGAAGCAATTCTCAAACTGATTAATTCTATTTTTTACCACGCATTCACATGTTACAAGGGCGAGTGAATAAGCACATCGTTAGGAGTTAGTAGGTTTTTGAATAAATATGATCAGTTAAAATGCACGTGTTTTGTATTGCTAGGGTTTCAATTACTATATTAGATTAAACAACTTCGCATGCTTCCCTTTTTTAATTATATATTATCTATTCATCAAGCCGTCCAGCAACATCGGATACTAGGCAGTCTTAGACAAATTCTAATCTAATAAGGCAGATGAAATTAGAGGTCAATTTCCAAAACCAATCTTTAAATGAACAACAACTTCAGCCACCAATTTCTATCTCAGCGGTCCAAAGCCGAGCTAGGTAAAGGAATAATCAAATGAGCAACTACACCCGAGACATACTCTCCAAAAAATCCAAAGCCGAACTGCTCGAGCTGGCGATGCAGCATAATATCCCAGCTTATAAAAAGATGAATAAGTCGGAGTTAATAGATGCACTCATAGCATTCAATCAGAAACAAGATGGCACTATAGAAACTAAAAATAAGGAAGGCTTATGGGCAAAGTACAGTAACCATATCTATGGGCTTGCTTCTTTGATAGGACTAGTGATCGCCATCTATGCGCTTAATCCAGGAGGAGAGAAAACATCAGATACTCTATCATCTACTAACTCACTCATCACAAACCCTGACATACTCCCCGCCGAGATCCGTGACAAGAATGTAGCGGTTATGATCTTCGAGGATGAGACGCATGACGAAGACCTGAGTGCTGTAGGCAAGATGATATCAGACTGGATCACTACAGGACTTATGGATATCAATAAGGGCAAAGTCATCAGTGGAGCTAATGTCCGCGATAATATAGCCTTTGCTTCTCTGGGTGGTGGAGCACAACAGAACTTTGCAGATCGTACGGGTGCAGTAGTCCTGGTACAAGGTAGATATTATAAGGTTGAAAATCAGATATACTTCCATGCAGATATTGTCAATGCTAGAAGTGGTGCGGTCATTAAATCGCTTGAAACGATCTCTGGTCAGAAAGAAAATATTATGGATCTTATCGATGAACTTAGTCAGAGAGTCTTGGGATTTTGGGCGACATCGAAAAATGATCGATACTATAAAAAGCCTCCTAAATTCAAAGCATATCAAGCTTTAGTAGTTGCTTCAGAAAATTGGCTTGTGAATGATGCAATAGCAGAACAAAAACTGCATGAAGCATTTCAATTGGACACGACTTTCATTTTGCCATTACTTTCGCTTTCGCTTCTATATAACAACCACGCAAGATATGCAGAAATTAAACCATTGATAGAAAAAATAGAATCTTTAGATACTGAGTTTTCAGATTATGAGCAATTACGTTTGAGATCTATTAAAGCTAATGCTTCAGGTGATTACCGTCTTTCGATTAAAACGCAAGAGGAACTTACAGCTATAGATGTAAGTTTTGAGCAAAAGGCTGCCGAATCAAACCTTTTTCATAATAGACCTTTGCGAGCTTTACACTATTACCAAAGGCTCAATGCAAAGCCGGATGGAAAGCTGACATGGTGGGATCAACAAGATGAGCTTCGTCAGGCAGAATGCTTATTTCGATTGGGTAGGCATCAAGAAGTAGAGGCCTATATGGATTCATTGGATTTTAAAGTTGTCAATGATTGGTTCGCAGGTTTAAGACTAAAGAATTTGATCGTTTTGAATGATTGGGCACGTTTTGACTCTTTAATAGTTGATTATAGTGAGATCGAATATGAATTTTTACCAGCCATCGGCTATGCTTGTATTTATATGTACATCCATGATATTCCCCAGTTGTCTAAGTATATTGATGTATTTAAAGAAGCGCATAAAAAAAATGGATCAAATGCTAACTTACCAGGTCTAGCAAAACTTTACTACGATTTCATTATAGGAGACCATGCATCAGCTATGGAATCACCACTCATAGAGATTCCAATGTTTTATTATGCAAAAGCCTCTATTCTTTATGCAATGGGGAAAGAGGAAGAAGCGAAGCAACTATTGCTTGCTGCCGAGCGCAACATAAAACCATATTTAGGACCAGGTGATTTTGAGTACAATAGAGCTTATTATCATGCGATGTGTGGAGAAAAAGAAAAAGCAATGACTTATCTGGAAGCAGCGTATGAAGCTGGTAAACATTCAATATTTTTACATTATGGTGAAGACATTGGTTTTAAATCCATGCACGGATATCCTCCTTTCGATGAATTTATAAAGCCCAAAGGTTGATCTTATGAGCAACTTCTCCATAGACATACTATCCAAAAAATCTAAAGCCGAGCTGCTCGAGCTGGCTGATTACCTTAAAGAAAAGTCTATAAACCTTAATGTGATAGGAATTATGACTTACAAATTTTCAGCTATGTCCCAGAGGGACGAAATATCGGTAGAATAAATTGAAATGATGTAAACCCGTGCCGTTAGGTACGGAATATAAAAAACCAATGGCGAACACCTATACCCAAATCCATATTCAAGCAGTTTTCGCAGTGAGTAATCGTGAATCATTAATTCAGGAAGAATGGGAAGCGGATTTATACAAATACATTACAGGAATTATCCAGAATCATGGTCATAAGGTGCTACAAATAAATGGTGTGCCGGATCATGTACACTTGTTTTTTGGAATGCGACCTACACAATCGCTATCAGACTTAATGAAACAGGTTAAAGGTGATTCCTCAAAATTTATTAACGAAAAAGCTTATCTAAAACATAAATTTTCTTGGCAAGCAGGGTATGGAGCATTCTCTTATACGAAAGCAGATGTCCCTAAAATTATCCAATATATTAAAAATCAAAAAGAGCATCATCGGACAAAATCATTTGCCGATGAATACATAGATCTATTAAAATCATTTGATATAGAATATGATGAAAGATATACTTTTAAAAAACTTTTGTAATACATGTTTCGTACCTATGGCACGAATTATTTTTCATTTTGAAAATACTACTACCCATTTATAGTCCCTACAGGACTATAAAGTTATCTATAAACTATGCCCAACAACTTCTCCAAAGACATACTCTCCAAAAAATCCAAAGCCGAGCTGCTCGAGCTAGCGATGGAGCACAATATCCCTGCCTATAAAAAGATGAATAAGTCCGAGCTGGTAGACTCCCTATTGGCGCAGAATCAAAACAAATCACAAACCGAAAAAGAGGAACTGATAGGCCAGCGTGCTGGACGCACTGGCTTATGGGCAAAGTACAGCAACCACATCTATGGGCTAGCATCATTAGTAGGTTTGGTGATCGCCATCTATGCACTTAATCCAGGAGCTGAGAAAAGGAATGGTAAAGCTATTGTGATCAACGATGAAATAAAAGAACAGCGAGTAGCTGTAGTCCCATTCGAAAATAGGACTGGCGATTCTACTCTCAATATCTTGGGCGTGATGTCAGCAGATTGGATCAATCAGGGACTGATGGATTTCGAGGATATTGAAGTAGTATCACCTTATACCATCCGAGCAAACACTAAGTTTTTAGGCACACCTCAGTTTGCAGAAAACACCAAAGCTCAAAATATAATCACAGGTAACTACTATCAGTCAGATGATGTATTGACATTTAAGCTAGAGCTTACTGATGCGATCAATGGAAAGGTAAAAATAGCCTTTGATGATATAAAAGGGTCAGTGTCTGATAAAGAAGCAATAGTAACGCAGCTTCGAGAGAAGATCACTGGTTATTGGCAAGCAAAAGACTTGGTAGATGATCGCAGGATAGCTGCTCCCAAATTAGAAGCCTATGAATTATATAGTCAAGCGCTAAATAGCAATAGCACATCGGTGATAAAACTTGCAGCGGACGCAGATACCACATTTCACCTTGCTACATTGAATTTTTTAGGAATGGCTGGAGCGGGATGGGGTGCTGAACACCCAAAATACTTTGCAAGATTGGAAAATCAATTTGAAAAGTTAACGGACTACGAACGAAGTATCTTTTTAGGTATGAAAGCAATCTATCATGGAGATCACAATAAGGCATTCCAAAATTATAACGCCTTAAGAATAAAGTATCCTTATGACTATTTTGTTAACTTTTGGTGTGCTTTTATAACAAGTGAGTTAATGAATAATCCAGAATTAACCATAGAAATTATAGAGGAATTACCAATAAGAACACAAGATCAAAAAGAAATGGGTTTTTATAGTAATAGCTCCTTTTTGATGTATGCAAATGCCTTATTTAGCACGAATAAACTTGACAAGCTCTCCAATTACTTTAAAGAGTACTCAGCTAATAAAGACATTGATCAAGGGACTTATTATGCTCAAAAATATATCACAGCAATTGCTACAAATAATAATGAAGCAAGAGATATACTAATGCAAGCTACAGAATCTTCAATAGGGAGCTGGATACTAGTTTGGTTAATGTTTAACTCAGAATATCCTGAAATTGATAGATCTATTATAAAAAAAACCATTGTCGATCATTCTGATAATAGTCGACTTTATCCTTCTTCTATCAGCACATTCGAAAATGCTGAAAATTTATCGCAGAAGATTTCATATGTCGATATCGATCTTAGCAAGCACCCTATTGATAATCATACCAATTTTCTGTATGCTATAGCGGAAATAGCTATGGATAGAGACGATCTAGAAGCTACAAATTTAGTGGTAGATAAGTTATTAGAACTTTCTAATTCTGATAGATTGATTAGTCTACCTACAGTCGGGCCAGCTCATACGTTATATACGATTGGTGCCATACATGCTCAGCTTGGCAATGAAGATATGGCTATGGATTTTATTACCCAGGCAAAAGAAGCAGGATTTTATTCGAGTTTAAGACCCTATGATAAAGATGTACGGCTCTCATCCTTATATGATCTACCTGAATTCAAAGAGTTGATCAAACCGATCTGGCCGGAGGTGAAAAATTGATGGTATGAGCAACTATTGCTAAGACATTAAAATAAAAGAACATTTCCATGATAAAGTACTTCCGAAATATCCGCCGAAAATTACTCAAGGGGTCAGGTATATCAAGCTACATGATTTATGCTATCGGGGAGATCTTACTAGTAGTTGTCGGTATCTTGATCGCACTATGGATCAATAACCTTAATCAGCAAAAAAAGAACCTTAGGTTAGAACAAGTTTATCTAGAAGAGTTCATGTTGGACTTGCAAGAAGATGTAGACCACCTTGAAGGAAGTATAAAAACAAATAAAAAGAGGTTAGCTCAGATTGACACTATTATATATATTCTTGGCACTAAAAAATCTATGACTAAATCGGAACGACTTCTATTTGCACAGAGACACACACTGCTATTATCTGAAAGCTATTTTATTCCTGAGAAAACAACCATCCGGCAACTAGAATCTAGTAGCCATGGAGCATTGATCCGTAATAAAGAACTCCGTAACAAGTTGTTTCGATATTATAACGCC
>CALFUQ010000116.1 GCA_937929885.1 uncultured Saprospiraceae bacterium | reverse complement strand
CAGACACAGAAATATTAGTTGGTTCATTCGGGCCATTGACAGGGCCTGCTGCTCTGTGGGGTAATATCATGAAGGGTATGGATGCCTACTTTAAAATGATAAACGAAGAAGGTGGTATTAATGGTAGGATGATAAAATTTGAGATGAAGGATGATGCTTATGATCCTTCTAGGACTGTGCCAGCTGTGAGGGAGCTCGTCCAAAAAGATGAAGTGTTTGCATTTGTAGGAGGTATTGGTACTGCGCCATGCATGTCGGTTATGGATTATCTAGTCGACGAAAACATTCCTTGGGTGTCTCCAATTTCAGGAGGGACACATTGGTCTATACCGCTTAAACCAAATGTATTTTCTGTGTTGCCTTATTACATAGATGAGGGCGTGATCCAAGCAAAGTATGCAACCGAGACATTAGGTGCCAAAAAAATAGGGATCATTTATCAAAACGATGATGTAGGATTAAGTGCGATAGTAGGGGCTAAAAGTATTTTAAAAGAGAAGGGATTAGAATTTGTGGCGGAGGTGCCAGTGGAGCCTTTAGATACAGATTTAAGTTCTCATGTTGCTAAGTTAAAAGACAGTGGTGCTGAAGTAGTTTTGCTTTGGACCTTACCTAGACAAGGGGTTATCACTGTTACTAATGCTAAGGTGATCAATTACAATCCACAGTTTATAGCATCTTTTATTCTGTCTGATATGAACCTTATGCACACACTTACAAAAGGTGCGTGGGAAGGAGTAATCTTTGGTACCTTTGCAATACCTCCTTATGATTATGATGATCCAGTAATTAAAAAACAAAAAGCTGCTTTTGAAAAACATTATCCAGATGTAAGATGGGGCGTATTCCCTTCTGCAGGTTTTGTATATGCTGTGCCATTCGTAGAGGCACTTAAGAAGATGGGAAAAAATGTAACAAGAGAAGGATTAATTGCTGAGATGGACAAACTTAAAAACGTGGACTTAGGTGGAGGATTGAACGTTTCCTTTACGAAGGATAATCATCAAGCTATTCGCTCGATGTACCTAATGAAGTGCACTGGTGCGGAGACGTATGAAAAACTATCTGATTATATCCAAGCAGATTCTGATATCAATGCGTTAGTAAAAGAATTGCATTAAATATAAAATTCGCGAGGTGGCTTTAATGTCACCTCGTGAATAATCTTAGAAAGGCAGTTTCTTAAGGTCAACATTCCCTCCGCTCAAAACTATTCCAATTTTTTTCCTTGCAAATAATGTAGGTTCTTTGAGTACTGCTGCAAAAGGTACAGCGCAAGAAGGTTCGATAATTATTTTCATTCGCTCCCAGATAAGTTTCATTGCCATTACAATCTCTTCTTCGGTGACAAGAATTATAGTATCTACATACTTCTGTATAATCGGGAAATTAATATCACCAAGATGAGTTCTTAGCCCATCTGCAATGGTATTTGAAGTTTCATTTTTTTCTATGATGCCGCTTTTTAACGAGCGGTAAGCATCATCAGCTTCTGCAGGTTCACCACCTATTGTTTTACAGTTACTTCCAAAATGATGAGCAGCAAGAGCACAGCCTGCTACGAGCCCCCCTCCACCCACTGGTGCTAGTAGAAAGTCTAAATCAGGATGATCTTCTAGTAATTCTAACCCAGCAGTACCCTGACCTAGGATAACATCTAAATCATTTGATGGATGCAGAAAAGCTGCACCAGTGGTAGCAACTATTTTGTCAGCCGTCGCTTGTCGAGCTTCTATAAGAGGCTCGCATTCTGTAATCTCACCACCATAAGACCTTACTGCTTCTTTTTTTACTTCAGGTGCATTTGAGGGCATCACTATGTAGGCTTTGACTCCTGCATTTTTTGCGGATAGAGAAACCGCTTGTGCAAAGTTGCCAGATGAGTGGGTGACCACACCTTTAGCTTTTTGCTCCTCAGATAATTTGAGAATTGCATTTGCAGCACCCCTCATCTTGAAGGCGCCCATCTTCTGAAAATTCTCACACTTAAAAAATACCTCTGCTCCAGCTTTTTGATTTAGTAGTTGGGAGGTCAGTATAGGTGTGCGATGTATATATGGTTTTATTCTTTCTAGACTTGCTAATAAATCTTCTTTGTACATCGATTTAGTATTTATACAAAAGCAGTAGCTTCTAATTCTATCAATGCTCCATAGTGTAATTCTCTACTAGGAACTACGCATCTTGCTGGCTTATGCTCGGTAAAATATTCTGCGTACACTTCATTGACAGCACCCCACAACTCTACATCAGGAATATAAATCCTGACTTGCATCACCTGGTTTAAAGAGCTACCAGCTTCAGTCAGTATTAATTTAAGGTTCGATAAGACTTGATGTGCTTGAGCGACTATCCCTTCAGCCATTTCTCTAGTCTTGGGGTCAAATGGTAGTTGGCCTGCGATATACAAAACGCCATTATGCTCGACGCAGTGTGAGTAGTGCCCATTGCTCTTAGGCATGTTTTCAGTTTGAATGATTTTCATACCCTAGTATTTTGCAGACTTCCCTTTAGTAAATGTTGATTTAATAAAATTTCTTATATCGTTGTTAGCAGATTCTAGATCCTCTCTTCTTAAGTACATCATGTGACCACTGCGATACCCCTTAAAACTTAACCGGTCTGACATTTTACCACTCGGATCAAGTTGCCACATAGTATACTTTGCATTAAAGTATGTTGTTGCGCCATCATAATATCCTGACTGAAACATCACATTCAGGTATGGATTCTGAGCCATCGCTTGTCTTAGGTTATCTCTCGTGTTATCATTTCGATTATCCCAAGGACGCACTGGCCCAAACATGTTATACTTAATATCTGTCTTAAATTTTAAATGCTCTCTTATGTAATAATTGATTGCAGGTGTAAAAGAGTGTAACCACGAAGTAAGCTCAGCACTATAGTCTGGTCTTACGCCTGCTTCAGATTTATCGATTCCTAAATATCTAGAGTCTAACCTACCTATAGTTTGGCCAGTTTCGTCCCTGAGTAGCTCCTTCCAAAAGTATCTTGGAGAGACATTAAGGTTGTTTTGAAGGATTACTTTTTCTGATAGGCTAGTATAGTTAGCCATCTTTTTAGCAACAGCCAATTTTTCATTTTCAGAAATAAAGCCTCCTTTAGCCATAGCAGGCATTAGCTCATTGATAGTGAAATCCTCTACTTCAGGAAGGATTTCTAAAAGATCTTTATTCTGCAGAGATGAGGGTAACACTTTGTGGTGCCAAGCCGCTGCTGTCATGTAAGGTATGTTAAGTGCTGAGGAAATAGCATTATCAGCACCATACGATTTATAATCTGCAGGGGATACCATGATCACACCATTTAAATACATCCATTGCGAATTTTGCAACTCCAATGAAAGTCCAGCTACTCTTGTACCTCCATAACTTTCTCCGATAAGATATTTAGGAGATGTCCATCTGCTATGTCTACTTACAAAGGTATTAAGCCAGCCAGCTAAGTATTTTATATCTGCATTGATACCAAAGAATTTAGTTTTGTCAACATCTTTGCCAGACATAGGAATAGTCCGAGAGTATCCAGTATTTGCAGGATTAACGAAAACGATGTCTGCTACATCTAAAACTGAGAATGGATTCTCTTGCACACCATATGGCTGTACGGGATAACCTTCCTCATCTATTTTTAAAACATAAGGACCTGTGTAAGCTACATGCATCCAAACAGATGCTGAGCCAGGGCCTCCGTTAAAAGAAATAAGTAAAGGTCTTTCTCCTTTGTCTTTAACACCATCTTTAGCGTAGTAGGTATAAAACAAACTAGCTATGGGTTCTCCGTTTTCATCCCAAACAGGTTGTGTGCCAGTCGTAGCAGTGTAACTTATGGGTTGCCCCAAAATTGTAGTAGTGTGTTTAGTTACAACTGTAGTGTCTGTGGGTAATTTTATGGACTGTCCATTTAGCCCAAACCCAACTAAGAAGGATAGTAAGATTAATGTAAATTTAGTTTTCATCATTTTTCAAATTGTCTTAATTACAAAGTACAATTTAAGTATGATTTCTCTCTAAATAGTAGGCTATAAAGAATTGATTTTAAGCATAAGTTTTACCCATAAACCCTATACATAGCCTGCTCCCATATCTTCATATCCTCTTCGTTACCTGTACTTATCCTACACCAATCATTAAGGGGTGGAAATGGTCTCCCTACTTTTACTCCTTGATCCATCATCTCAGTCTGGAATACACTTATATCTTTTTTAATCTGATGAAACACAAAGTTAGTATGAGACTCAACATATCGTAACCCTAAGTCGTCACATACCTTGTAGATAGTTTGTTTGGCTTCCTTATTTTTTTGAAGAGAGAAATTGTAAAATTCTTTATCATCTAATGCGGCTATTGCACCATAGACTCCCATCATATTTACATAGCCCATCACTCGTGGTTTCATAGTCTCAATGATGTCTGGTCTTGCGATTAGATAACCAACTCTAACTCCTGCCATGCCGTACACTTTAGAGAATGTTCTCGATACGATCACATTCTTTCCTTGTTTTACTAGCGGCACCATAGTAGGGTAGTCCGCTTCTTCTATGTAGTCTGCATAAGCTTCATCAGAGAATACCATGGTCTTGTCACTTACTCTTTCACAAAAGTCTTTGGTTATTGCGCCATCCAATAATGTTCCAGTGGGATTATTTGGGTTGCAAAGAAAGACCATCTGAGTTTTGCTAGATACTCGCTTTTCCATTTCTTCAAGATCAAATTTAAGGTCTTGGTCCAGGTCAACCGTATTTATTACTCCTCCGAACTCTTCAGCATATGTCAACAGAGCTTTGTAAGTAGGTGTGCTGGTAATGATCTCACCTCCATTCATTGCATAACATAAACCTGTCAAACGTAAACCCTCATTTGATCCAGAGACTAGTAAAATATTTTCTTCAGATACTCCCTCTTTTTCTGCAAGTTTTTTAATGAGAGGCTTGTAATGGCCTGGACTGTACAGATAAGATAAGTCCATGGCATCGATCATAGCCTGTTTAATTTTTGGGCCAGGAGCATATCTGTTTTCATTGGAGGATAGCCTTATGACTCCATTAGAGCTTGATGCAGTAGATTTTAAGTTAGTTGTTTCTGCGTTTAGTTTGCAGCTTACTGTTCCTAATGCTGCAGCACTTAGACTAGCAGTTTTTAACCAGTTACGTCTGTTTAGGTTTTTCATTTTTTACTTGTTGTCAGAATCAAGGTAATTAAATTCTTCATGAGAAATATTAAATATCGATCTAGTTTTTAAATTCTAAAGGATGTTGTAAATGGTGATCAGTATTGTCCTGATAATACTTAGCTATGGAAAGTAAATCTGCTTCACCATAAAGTTGACCAACAAACGAAATACTAGTCGGCTTTCCATCTATAAATCCATTTGGTAGTACGAGTTGTGGATGACCTGTTAAGTTGGTAAGCGTAAGATTATCACCTGTCCAAGAAGGAGTAACATACACATCAATCTGTTGCATGACATTATGCATTTCTTCAATTAAGGTTGAGCGGAGACGATTAGCCTTGATATATTCTACCGCAGGAATAAACCTTGCGGTCCTAAATACATTTGGCCAAGCTCTCTTGATTTGTCTGACCATTTCATCATCCTTGCCAGATCGCGTGAGATCATCAAAAGCTGTTGCCGCTTCTGCTTCCAAGATATACCTTATGCTAGGCAGGGTTGGTAGAGATATCGGTATTAGTTCTATACCTAGATTTCTAAGTTTGATTAAACTTAAACTATCCTGTTTCTTAAATCTATAAGTTCTTTCAAAGTCTGTTTTGAGATACCCTACTTTAAGTTTTTTTGGATTGGAATTAGTATCATAGTTGAATGGGGTGTGTGTTGTGCTTTTATCCAAGTCATCATGACCTTTGATGGCATTATACACAATGGCACAGTCCTCTACTGTTCTACAAATCGGTCCTATCTTATCCATAGACCAACTTAGTGCCATTGCACCATGGCGACTGACTGTCCCAAATGTAGGACGGAGCCCTGTATCACCACAGACAGTGGAAGGTGATACTATAGACCCTAAGGTTTCAGTACCTATAGCAAATGGAAGTAATCCAGCAGATACCGCACTTGCAGAGCCAGCAGATGAGCCACTAGAGCCAGAGGATGGGTCCCATGGGTTACGCGTTTTTTCTCCAAACCACACATCACCCCAAGCTAGAGCTCCCAATGTTAGCTTTGCACAAAGGACGGCACCAGCGTCTTCTAATTTTTTAATCACTGTAGCATCATAATCAAAGGACTGATCTTTGAATGGTGCAGCACCCCATGTTGTTCTATAAGTTTTTGTTGCAAGTAGATCTTTGGCTCCGTAGGGAATTCCGTGGAGTACACCTTTGTAGTTTCCTGCACCTATTTCTAAGTCAGCTTTCCTAGCTTGCTCTAAAGCTAGGTCTTCAGTAAGTGTGATGACGCAATGGAGGGTAGGATCGTATTTTTTTAGTCTTGCTAAATAAAACTTTGTTAGTTCTGTAGAGCTAATCTTTCGATGCCTTAGTAAAGCTGCAAGTTGACCAATAGAATAATAAGCAAGTTCATTAATATCTACAGGGAGCTCAGCATTGTAGTCATCAAAGATAGCTGACGCTTCTTGCGTAGGCATTCTAAATCCTGTAGGCTTAGGGTCAAAAATTAGAGCAGGACTTGTGCTATTGAGCACAGGTGATTTTCTATTTTCTGCGTAACCTTGTCGTGCTTGAATAACTCCATCAAGTAACGAATCAATCTCTGATGTTGTAAACTCTAGTCCCATTACAGAAGCAGCATGTGCTACTTTTTTTTGATCTATTAATATAATTTGAGTGCTAAACCCAAAAAGTAAGGTGAGAGTCAATAGGAAAATTATATTTATTGAAATTTTCATAGAGAGTTTATGGTTTAATTATTAATACTCCTTCCAGTGAGGCGCTTAAGCCTATTTAATTTAACTAAATATTAATCAGCATGAAAAATTTGATGATAACGATCATTGTTATTGGATCTTTTACGTCTGCTTGCGGCAAGCAAAAAGCAAAGCAAAATATTGATAGTCAGGAAGTTATAAAGTTAGAAGAAGAAATAAAATCTAGCGAAGCTACATTAGAAAAGCTCTCTGCTGAAGAGCAGGAATTAGATGCAATTAACAAGGAGTTAGAGGGGATGCTCAAAGAAATGGAGTAACAATTCTAATTGCGTCGTCTTATAACCAAAGAGCACGCTAATTAATCAAAAATCTAAATCATGAAAACTCAATTAAAACAAATCACAAGAATATGCTTCCTGTTTTTATTTGCATTAAGTATGAGTACAATTAATGCTCAGTCAAAAGGAAAGGGTAAAGCAAATAAGGCTGAGAAAATGGCTGAGAAAGAAGCCAGGAAGGAAAGTCAAAAATTATTAAAGGAGGAGAGAGAGGCTGCAAAGGCATTAGTTAAGGAAATTGAAGAAAATGCAAACCTTACAGCTGATGAAAAGGAAGCAGCAATCAAGGAGATAAAGGAAGAACAGAAAGCTGCAAGAGATGCTGCACGAGGAGAAAAAGGGAATAGACCAGATAAGGCAGAAAGAGATGCAGCAAAAGAAAGAGTAGAGTCAATCAAGAATAATAATGACCTTACTGAGGAAGAAAAGGAATCTGCAATTAAAGAAATAAGAAACGAACAGAAAGCCAATAGAGATGCTAAACGTGCAGAAAATGGTAAGGGGAAAAATTCAAATAAGTCTAAAAACAAAGTTGAGAGAGAAGCAGCGAAAGAAAGAGTGAAAGCTATTGAAGATAATGAGAGCTTAACTGATGAAGAGAAAAATGCAGCGATCAAAGAGATTAAGACTGAGCAGAAATCCATTAGAGATTCTGAGAAAGCAGCACGTAAAGAAAATAAGGGAAACAAAGGAGCTGAAATGAAAGAAAAGGCTCAAGCTAAAAAGACAGAAGTAAGTGATAAGCTAAAAATAAATAAGTCAAAAGCTGACAAAGCAAATAGTCAGTTAGCTATGGCAGAAACTCAGCTTAATAAACTAAAAGCGTCAGGTAAGATAAGTGATGATCAATATGCTATGAGACTAGCAA
>CALFUQ010000115.1 GCA_937929885.1 uncultured Saprospiraceae bacterium | reverse complement strand
TTCTAAGATCTACATGAATCTCTGAGCACGGCCCACAAGGGCCAGTATCTCCCATCTCCCAAAAGTTATCCTTCCTATCAAAATATAAGATCTTGTCCTCCGCTACATACTGCTTCCAAAAATCTGCAGCTTCCGTATCTCTCGCCAATCCTTCTTTGTCATCTCCTTCAAAGCAACTCACATAAAGTCTGTCAGGATCGAGTCCATATTCTTTAGTAAGTAATTCCCATGCCCATGCTATTGCTTCTTTCTTAAAATAATCACCGAATGACCAATTACCCAACATCTCAAACATCGTATGATGATAGGAATCTATCCCAACTTCTTCTAAGTCATTATGTTTACCAGAAACTCTGAGACACTTTTGAGTATCTGCAATTCTCTTGTTAGCACTGACTTTATTACCTAAGAAAAAGTCTTTAAACTGGTTCATCCCCGCATTCATAAAGAGAAGTGTCGGGTCGTCTTTATTTACTAGTGGAGCGGAGTCTACTATCTTATGTTCTTTACTCTCAAAGAAGTCAAAAAACTTTTGTCTTATCTCATTCGCTGTCAAACTCATATCAATCTTATATATATTATAATTTTATTTAATATTAAAAATACCGTAATTTTTTAGAACATTTACTAATGAAATATTGAAAGGACTACTATGTAAAGCATTGAAATACAGCAATTTATGATATGTATATTTTTATATTTGATGTATGTAATTATTTCAATTCATTATTTTGTATTACGACCTTCTCACGGTACTTTTACGTTGCTTCGAATCCCATCGAACGTATTTTGAAACACGTAGCGCAAAATTAAGTAAACACTTTAATGAGGAACGAAAAATACGTCTATAATCAACATACATTACAATATGAGGAGGTCACAGTACCATTAAAAACCAGAATAATTAAGGTTTTTACTTATCTGTGCGCATTTGCAGTAGCGACTTTCGCTATGTATTCTATAACAAGCAAGTACTTCCCATCTCCACAAGAGCAATCACTACAGCGAGAATTATCTCAGATGGAATACCATTTTGAGAACCTAACAGAGGAATTCGGGAAGATATCAGAAGAGGTAAACTTTCTTCAACAAAAAGATGCTGAAGTGCATAGACAAGTATTCGGGATGGAACCTATAGACCAAGCAGTATGGGAAGGTGGTATTGGAGGTCATGATCAATACTCGTATCTAAATAATTTTAGAAATTCTGGAGAATTATTAAAATCAGCACTTACAAAAGCCGATAAGCTAAAGCGAAAAATTACCCTTCAAAAATCATCATTGGATTCTATCTACAATCTGGCAAAGATTAGAGAGATGAAATTAGCTTCTATTCCATCTATCAAACCAGTACAGGAAGATAAGCTAAAGCGAAAAATAAGATACTTATCAGGGTTTGGATGGAGGATGCACCCGATCCATAAGGTAAAGAAATTTCATAATGGAATTGATTTCACGGCTCCAGAAGGTACACCAATACAAGCTACAGGTGATGGAAAGATTAAAAAGATAGAAAAACGAAGAAGTGGTTATGGGTACAGTGTTACCATCGATCATGGGTACGGATATACTACCCTATATGGTCACATGAAGACTATCTTGGTTAAGAAAGGAGAGAAAGTAAAAAAAGGTCAAAAAATAGGTACTGTTGGAAATACTGGTTCTTCCACTGCTCCACATTGCCACTATGAGGTAAGAATAAATGGCACTGCTGTAAACCCTATTGATTATTGTATGGACGGATTAAGTCCAATGGAATATCAAGAACTTTTGCACCATGCGAGTATAGAAAACCAATCGTTTCATTGATCTCAATCTTCTTGAACAATGTATCAGACGATAGCTCTGGTCTAGTGTCAAGATCTATCTCGATGTAAAATCGAGGAACTATATAACTAAATCTAAAAAGGGCTTTTCTGTAATATGAAGAGCCCTTTGTTATTTGCCCTTTCCGATTTCGACTCAAGTTGATTCATCCTTAGGATAAAGACGAATAGAGGAAAAACAAAAAGGGCTCGCTAGTAATAGCAAGCCCTTTATTATTATTCTGAGACCGTCGAAAAACTTATTCTAAGAATACTCGATGGATTTATTTAACTCCTACCATTTTCTTAGTGGCAGTAAATCCTTCACTTTCTAATGTGTAATACATTACTCCTTGGATACCTAGCTCTGCTCTATTAAGAGAGATCTCGTTATATCCTTTGCTGTATTCTTCTACTATTCTGATTATTCTCTTACCAGTTACATCGAATACAGACAATACTGCATCTCCAGCTTTAGGAAGGTTAAATCCTATAGTAGTCTCGTTGTTAAATGGATTAGGATTGTTTTGATATAACTCAAATTCAGTTACCTCAAAAGTAGTTTCCTTATCACCAAAGACTAATTTAGTCTTAACTAATGATAGATCAGAAGCATACGCTTCAGCATTAGTCACTCTACTGTTAATCGCTAATGCATCTGACAATTTAGTAGCTGCACTTGCTTTAAAGTCTACTGTAAATAACACCTCATCTGCATCAAAACTATTACCCTTGATATCATTCCAACTTACCGCTAATAATCCTCTCTCTACATCTACCAAGCCTAAATTAGCTTCTGTGATATTAAGTGCTGCTTCTCCAAATCCTGCGAATTCCATTGCTGCATTATCAAAGTCCAATGTAAATTGGAATCCAACAATCTCCTTAAAGTTAGCAGCTGTTACAGGTATACTTACATACTCACCAGTTTTCACTGCTTTGTCCTCTATTACAAATTCTACAGTCTGATTAGACCTTACCTCTGCTACATGTGTGTTGAAGTTATTTGGATTTGCGTTTTCATTAACATCACCAATCTTCACAGCCATGAAGTTCATATTAGTCTCATTATTGTCTAACTGATCTACACGTACTACCTCATCATAAGGGAACGGATTGTACTGATTAGTGAAGTTATGATCTTCATCTACGAATCTCCATGACTCTTGTCCGTTAGGATAATCAGTCGTAAGACCTAATACTAACTTTCTGATCCATACCAAATCGGCAGCTGATATATACTGATTATTATCAGCATCGGCAGCGATGATTTTGTAAGGCGAATCTAGTAATGATAATCCAAGGATATGCTTCTGGATTAATACAATGTCAAGTGTAGATACACCATTAATGTGATCATCATCTTTAGCAGATGAAACGTCGTAAGTGTATCCTGTAAGTAAGTTGTTAAATGTGTAATCTCCTGTGTTAGAAGTTGTAAAATTAATTGGGAATTCTGGCTGTGCGCTCGTTACTTGCACTGCCACGTTATTAACCATTTCGTTTTGCTCCGTAAATATGAAACCTGATATTAATGCTGAAGGTGACTCTACGTCTGGACACGCACCTTCTCCTGTGCCGTTATCTTGAAGATCTAGAACCACATTACAGAAATCAGAATTACCTGATTCGTCATGTACCCACATCTCTAATTCTATTGCTCTTCTCATACCATCTGTTAAATCAGCACAAGAAAACGTTAGCGTCTGATCTTCAGGATTAGCTGAGAATGAAAATGTCAAAGGTCCTCCGCACTGATCCGAACTACTCAATTCGAAATCTGATGCCCATATCTCTACAGAACCAGAAGAAGGTAGTACTACTACAGATGAGGTAGATAAACATTGTGGTGTTGGCTCTAAACAATCTGTAATCGTAATATCGAATGTATAAGCATCTGATACATTACTACAGTTATCTGTCAACATAACAGATACTGCGTGAACACCTATCGGATGTGTACCTCCTAATGTAAGTACGCTATCCACCTGTACTGCACCATCTTGCACATCTACAGATCCATCACTGTCATAATCTATCGTGTAACTCCATAAGATATCACTTACTGGTGTACAATTATCTGTAGCTATTAAATCTATATTAATCTCTCCAGCACAAGATTCATCTGCACAGAATTGTCTAGATGTGCCATTAGTCAATACTGGACCTTGGCTATCAGTTACTTTAAGTATTTGTATGTGTGTCCACTTTCCTGTTACTGGAGTTACATTTTCGTTGTGTTGGCACCAGTCAATGATTGTCCATGTCCTAAGGATCTTAAGACATGCACCTTCAACTTCATAAAAGTTAAGATCATCGTATGAAACTGCTATCAAATCGCAAAGTCTGTTACTGTAAGTTGGCTCTCCTACATTAGAAGGATCAGTTCCATCTCCACAACCTACTAAGTCTGTTCTATCACTTGGCCATTGTATATCACTTTCATTAAATGGATTAGAGTTTTCAAATGAAATCCGTTGTGAAGCAGTATTAACCTTAAGTGGGTTACCATCTCCATCAAGCTGATTCAAGTCAAATAGCTCCCATGACACAGTCACTGAACCTTCTCCACAAGAGTTTTGGCTAGGATCGCCCATCATAGGACCATCTATTCTATAACAACCTGGGCAGTTATCTTCTGCAGCAACTGTACCTACAGCTGCCTGTAATTGCTCATCTGTAAAATCACAACTAATTGTAACATCAGCTGGCATAGAAGTAAATATCGGCTGGAATTTATCCTGCACATTTACACTTGCCCAACACTGATTATTATTACCTGCTGCATCAGTTACTCTCAATAATACATTCACATCATTAGTTAAATCTGACTTCCCAAATCTTACTGCTGGACCAAATGTACCTCCCTCTCTCATTGCTTCATATAACACTATGTCACTACAGTTATCCCAACTCAAATCATCAAAAGTCTCAGCTCTAATCTCTGCCTCACAGTTAAAACCTAGAGATACAGTAGTATGCTCATCACACACAGCTGTAGGCTCTGTCTCATCTACTACTCTGATCTCACATGCACCTGCTCCTGATGGACTCTCATTACCACAATCATCCACAACTCTATATCTAAACCATACCTGTCCTAATGGTAGTCCAGTTACAGTTATAGGAGTATCATCACTATCTGTTCTTACTACATCTACATCAATAAATAATCCTGCTGTAAGCGCATTATCAGGTTGTAGACACTGATCTGGATCTTCAACAAACCCTGGAACCATAGAAGCTGGTAAGTAACTTACAGACCATGTGTAACCACCGCACTCGTTTAATACGATTGGTGCTGGCACATCAAAACTAGTCGTACAACTAAATGGATCTTCAATCGGCACTTCGAAACAGTCTACAATACTACAAGTAGTGATTGGTGGTTGTTCGTCAGTTACCTTTATTATCTGATTAAATGAAACTGGCTGATCATTAGAACACCAGTCAATTAATATCCACTCTCTGACTACTTTATAAGAACCAGGGCAGATATCTATTCTTGTATCTTCGTATGTCATTTCTATGTTACCACAGAACTCCATGTTATTAGAGCTTATATCTCTTGGTCTTCCTGTCACGCTAGGACTTGGATTACCATTTTCGTCCATCTCAAATATATCTTGACAAGTAAAATATGGATTGCCGCCTAGACCATCAAAATTCGACATTCCAGTAGATTCTAAGCTTGCATTTGTTATATCACTTCCTTGAATTTCGAATGTACATACATCTTGAGCCATATTTCCAGAAGCATCCCATACTGTCCATGTTCTCTCTACTTTTTGGAAAATAGCACCGTCACAAGAATCTACAATTTTATCTGTATAACATGCTCTAACAGGACCGCAATCACCATCTTCATGATCTATTGTATAGCATCCTTCGCCTGATGATGGATCTGGTGTATAAGATCCCGTTGTAGGATAAGCAATAGTATCACCAGTAGCATATCTTACTACTAATGAAGCGCTAACTACCATACCTGTCTCATCGTCATCACTTCCATCAGTTATTATCAATTTGTATTGACCCTGAGCATCTCCACCATTGAAACCACTAAAAGAATCTTCAGGTTGGAAGTTTCCTAAAACAGATGGTTTTATCAAAAGTCTACATGTTGGATCTACATCTAGAAGGTTATAACTAATATTACCATCATCTGAGAATGTAGCCATAATATCATCTCTCTCACAGTTTGCGTTAGAAGCGCTTCCTAGTGGTGTAGAGAATACTGTAAACATTGTATCTGGACTAACTAATACAGCAGTAAGATCTGTAATGTTAGTATGAGAAATATTAATACTTAAACTTAAATCAGTTATAGTCGCATCAGCAGTTGCATTCGATGTATTGAAAACATAAACTACTGAATCCATACTTGCTAGCGTCGGACCACCAGCCTCTAAAGCTCCTACTAAATTCTCTCCTGATTCTAGATCTGCTCCAGGTGTAAGATCATCTGTACAAGACACTGCTCCTATATCTACACACTCTATTACTGGTGCAATCTTATCTTCTGCTATTATCGTACCCCAACAAGAATTATCTCCTGTTGCATCAAATACTTGTACTTGGTAAGTTCCAGGACTAGAGATAGTAGATCCGCTTAAAACTGATCCTGATCCATCTGTAATTACAAAGCTATATCCTTCATAACAAGTAGAATTACCTTCTAACATCATATCTGCAGTAACTACTACTTCACATTCTGTGCTTAAAGTTGCATTTATCGAATTGTTACAAGCTAATACATCTAAGATATCTGATTCGTCTTGTGTTATTGTGTAGGTAGCATCACAAGTAGCAGTAGCTCCTGAACAATTATCTGTTACTCTATATTCTATATCATAATCTCCAGCCCCAAATTCTTGTGCGCCATTAGCTGCATCGTACAGTACTCCGTCTATATAAATTTCTACATCGAAAGTATTGGTACCCGTAGGTCCACATGTAGAAGGATGGATAATACATAAGCCAGTACCTGCAGATATAGTAGCTCCATTAATTGCAGTATATATATCATTTAAAGTAACCGTACATACCCCTGCTCCTAAAGCAGAAGTTCCACCTTCAAAGCCAGTACATACTGGTGATGCAGGATTAGAGAAGTCTACTCCGATACCTCCTGTAACAACAGCATCGACTGTAAACATGCATTCTGATGTGCAACCATTATTATCTGTTACCACCACTGTATACGTGCCAGCACCAAGTCCTGCGAAGGTAGTACCCGTTGTAGGTGTAGTTGCTGTGCCATTAAGACTAAAAGAATAAGGAGTTGCTCCTCCCGTAACTGATATTGTTGCAGATCCAGAATTATCAGAACATGTAGCTGAGTTAATGTCATCATCCATCACTGAACAAGAAAGATCATCAACATCTTCTAAATCTATTGAACAAACTGATTCACAACCATCCATATCTGTTACAGTAACACTATAAGATATTGCTGAAAGTCCAGATCCAGTTGCAGCATCTTGTCCATCACTCCATAAATAAGTATAAGGTGCTGTACCACCAGTTGGGGCTGCTACAGTAGCACGTCCATTACTCATTCCACAAGTGGGAGCAGAATCAACTGTTATTAAGCATGGAGACAACCCTTCATTAATTGTTATTAAGAGATTACATCTTCTGTTCCAATCAAAAACGGCACAACCAGGTTCTGTTGGAGGGTTTTGCCCACTCTCAATAATTTCTCTACCATGATATTGTAGAACATGAGAACCTGGTGCAAATGTTGGTGCAGCTGTTAGATTAGGAGTAGGATCCCCATTTATACTCGCTGTAGTCCAATTCGTAGCAATGGTATCACTAACTCCTGATGTAGTTGATGCACCCATGTAAATGAGATTGAGAAATGGTGCTCCATAAGGGCAACCAACAATTGCTGGTGCAGCAATAAGATTAACATCTGCTAGAACATAAACCCCTGGCTCGTTGTAAAGCTCATTAAGAGTCATTACCCCATCACCATCAGGATCTTTGAAGCAAATTTCTATAGGCTCAATATCAATGCAATCATCTGGAGTTCCATCCGGAGTTGCGGTTGGATCTAGATTAAGCGTTTGTGCTCCAATCACACTTGGCAGGACGGTAAATGCCAAACACAAAAAGAGATACTTTGTAAAATGTCTCATACTAGGACGGTTTTAGAATTTGAATTTTTTAATTTTTTTCTGACGGTTCAACACGCTTTTTCTGATTTTCTACCCTTTGGAGACCCTCTGAATATTCGTATTAGTTTTTTTGATAATGTTTAATAAATTGATTGAATGATACT
>CALFUQ010000114.1 GCA_937929885.1 uncultured Saprospiraceae bacterium | reverse complement strand
AGTTACTGATACCAACAACGGTTGCGAAGGTACTGCTGTAGTAGAAGTGCAAACAGCAACAAGTGATCTCACTGATTTTTCATTTGATCAATTTGATCCTCCATGCTCAGGTACGTCAACAGGTTATATCGATGTAGGTCTTATCGAAGGAGGAACAGCGCCTTACTCTTACTCGATAGATGGATCGAGCTATCAGTTAGAAACTTTGTTTGACAATTTGCCAGCAGGTAATTATAAACTCAACGTAAAAGATAGAATAGGTTGTGGTGCTTCAAAGGAAGTTGTGCTACAAGATGGGCTTGATGTAGAGGTAGAATTAGAAGATGACTATGAGGTCAATCTGGGTGATGAAATAGAGATTATAGGTACTGTAATTACAAATGGTGACCCATTAAGATCCATAGAATGGAATTTATCTGATCAACCATTCTCATCTGGTCAAGAAGCTGTAAATATTACACCACTTACAGATGCCTTCATAGAAGTGCAAATCGTTACTGAGAGCGGCTGTGAAGCTTCGACATCCGCACTTATAAGAGTAACCAAGGACAAAGATATATACGTACCAAATGCTTTTAATGCGACTGGCTTTGACGAGAATTCGGTATTTAAAATATATGCAACTAATGCTATACAAGAAGTCCAATCTATCAACATATATGATCGTTGGGGTAATGAGGTTTTTGGAGTAGGACCGTACGATCCTAAAATAGAAACAAGAGAATGGGATGGAACACATAAATCACAAAATCTAATCCCTGGTGTATACGTTTATGTGGTAGAAGTATTGCTAATCGATGGGGAACAGAGGAGAATATCAGGAGATGTTCTCTTAATAAGGTAATTGTATGAAAATTTACTTTCTGCGCAGCTGTTAAGTTCTTTAATCAACGCAAATAGCATCTAGTTTTTCTTATTTTTACACATTAGTAATTACGCTAATACAGCGGAGAGCTAACCCATGAGCTTGCACAGACGATTATTGATTTTATTGGCGTTTTTCTCCTGCTATGGCATGCTCATGTCACAAGGGATCAGCTGGGAACAAGCTACCCCTATTTGCGATCCTAACTCTACAAATACATTTATTCCTTTACCTGCTGTCGAAGACTATGATAAAACCATGTATCCTTCATCTATAGAACCTTGTGATAGCTATTTTAGCTTTAATCTGAATAATCCTGCATGGTATACGCTTCAAGCGACCAATACCACTATCAGCATGGATATTTCGATTACTAATTGTGTAGGAACAGGCCATGGGATAGGTGTGCAATTCGCCTTAGTAGAAATTATTGATGGAGAACCAGTACCTATCAATTGTAATAGTGACGCTAATGTGGGAAATGGAAATAGCTTTACAGTAAGTGGTCTTACTCCAGGTAGAATTTATCACCTAGTCCTGGACGGATTTGCTGAAAGTGTTTGTGAGTACAGTATATCAAATTCATCAGGTTTTGACGATCCGTCTATTACAGAAAGTATTGACGGTATTATTGTCAATAATCAACCAGGATCAACATCGGGATGTAGAGTAGGAGGCGTGGTAAGAGTTTCTGCAGTTAATGCATCTAACAATCCTATCAGTAATGCTAATATTTATGAATGGGAAGTAACTAGTATCCCAGTAGGAGGCTTTAGTCAGAATATAACAAATGATGGGAATGATATAGCCTTGATGAATATTCCTCCTGGTGATTATATGGTAACTGTGAAAGCAAGTAATGCATGTGATCAATCACAACCAACAGAAACTTTTAATTTTACAGTAGAGCCTAATAATATAATTCGTCTGATGGAAGAGGAAGTTTGTCTAGACGATCTTTCTGATGAATTTACTCCATCTGATCCAAACTACATAGGAGACCCTTTAACTGGCTTGCCTAATAATCCTACGAGAGACACATTCTTTGTTGAAATTCCAGGAGGTAACTGCCCCGATATTCAATTGATACCATTAGATTTTATTGGTGGTAATAATACTCCAGATAGGGTAGTAGATACCACCACTTGTGATTTTGCAGGAATTACGTTGAATGGGCAGGTATACCCGCCGAGAGCAGAAGGTAGTAGCCCTCGATTCGTTTCTACTGCAGGAGCATGTAGTAATACCGTTGAGCTCTATGTTACTCAACTTTTTGGTGAAGGAGATATCCTAGATACTAAATGTAATAACGGAACATCATTTTTAAGCTTTGATCCATTGATACCTACTAATTTTGAAAGTGTAGAACGGTATGCAAGTTATCAATGGTTTAATAGTGCTGGAGATGTAGTATCCACTGATCCAACATATCCAGTTACTCAAACAGATGATTACAGCTTAACTATTACCTTGCAAAAAGGAAACAATCCACCATGCATCTTTGATATCGCACCGATTTATATAGATGCGAGTGGAGTAAGTGAGTTAGGCATACAATGCGATGAGCAAACTGCTACTTCAGTATCTTTTAGATGGAATCAAGTTGCAGATGCAGTGAACTATGTTGTTGCAATCAATGGTAGGACAGTTGATGAAGATGTGCGAACAGAATCATATACTGCTTCAGGTTTAGCTACAGGAGAGGAGGTGACCATTACAGTGTTTGCAATTGGGTCTGATAGAGATTGCCCTCCTTTAGAAGAGAGAATCTCTTGCGAAGCAATGAGTTGTCCTGATATAGAATACCAAATCGAAAACGTAGCTACAGGTAATCTAGACAGTCTTTCTATTTGCCTTGATGGGAATAACGAAGATCCTATATTATTCACATTGTCAGGGGTTTTAGGAGATGGGACGGGAGATGGTCGATGGAGGATTTCTAGAGGAGGTACCCTTAGTGGTGATATTTTCCAGGATAACATACTATTTGATCCTAGTATAAATGGTGATGGAGAATATGTAATTAGCTATCGTTACGATGAATCAGATTGCCAATTTCCTGCAGAAAATGTCAAGTTTATAGAAGTGATTGACCCTCCAATAAGTACTAGATTAAGGAGGCGAGGTCGATTAGATATTGAAGATGGAGTTTGTATAGGTGAGACACTTATACTAGATTATAATGGTAATGCAGGATTAAATGCGAGAGCAGTTTGGGGAGGTGATATTAGCAATGCTGATGTTGTAGGTACTATGCCTGGGCCATTTGATATAACATTCACTACACCTGGGACTAAGAACTTCACTTTCATGGTCATGGATGATAATGGCTGTGACTCCGATATTGCTCCGTATAGTATAGAAGTAGGAGAGCCATTAGTTCTTAGTACGGTAAGATGTACATCTACGGCAATGGGAATGGAGTTTGATTGGGATGATCAAGATTGTATCGAAGAGTACCAATTATTTATCAACGGAAGATTTGAAGCTAGGGTCACGGAGAGTGAGTATATCTATACTCGAGCAGTTAATGGTAATTCTTATGAATTAGCAGTGGAAGCGATAAGCGGTTGTGGATGTGGCGAGATTGATTTCCAGAATGCGGTTCCATGCCTACATACTTTTAGTTCTTGTGAAGGAGTCACCGTAGAACTTAGTAGCAACAGCGATAAGTTTTGTATTGATTTTGATTTGGCTACGCTTATACAGATAGACACTTTAATCACTGGAAGTACAGCTTCAGGTTTTGGAGATTGGACTGTAGATACGGGTAATCTAGCAATCTCTGACTCTGGTGAGTTTGATCCTGTTGTGGCAGGAGTTGGCGATCATTTGATTATCTATACTTGGATGGAAGGGGCATGTCCTTTTAGCGATTCATTGATTATAAGTATAGCCGATCCTGTAGGTATAGATTTTGGCATTTCGGTTGCTGATCCACTTTGTTTTGGCGAGACTATCGGTGAACTTAATGTAAATCCAGTTGGAGGAAGTGGAGACTACCAAGTTTTCATTGATGAAGATCCCTTTGGTACATTTGAGTCTAGTTTTGAACTTGAAGCAGGTAGTCATACTGTGATTGTAATTGATACAGTTTCTGGTTGCGATACCATAGCTCTTTTCGACATTAATCCTGGTCCTGATTCATTAAGCTTGTTTAGAGATACGAGGTACATTATTCTTGATGGGGGAAGCTTCAGTATATCAGTAGATTCTGTATTCGTTATGATGACTGATTCCATTGATTGGACATTTGAAGGTGAGTCAGTTTGTGATAATCCAAGTTGTGGGATTGACTTTACATATTTTCCTTTGATGACGGGAGAGATTTGTTTTAATGCATATATAGAGAATTGTGATCCCTATACGGAGTGTGCACTTTTAGAATATTTTCCATCTTTCGAAACCTATATTCCTAATGTAGTTTCAATGGCTAATGATTCAAGGCCAGAAAATCAATCATTTGGAATATTCACTAATGATGACTTAGCAGTTATCAATTTAATGCTCATCTATGATCGCTGGGGCAACATAGTGTATGAAAATAGATCAGAAGGTAGTTCGATGAGTTGGGGCCCTAATTCTCAGCGATTTTCACCAGGTGTATACGTATACTATATAGAAATCACAAAAGGAGATGGAGAAAGGGTAATTGAAACAGGTGATCTTACCGTAATTAAATAGTAATCGCGTGTTTTAGCCTAGACTTGGCAAAGCCTAAGGCAAGTTCTAGTTGTTCTTCTTTATTAAGATTAGAATTATCTATTTCTACTGCATCTTCAGCCTTAATCAATGGGGCTACAGCACGAGTGCTATCAATAGTATCCCTCTTTTTTAAATTCTTACTTACATCTGTAAGAGAAACTTCAGAGCCTTTACCGATCAGCTCATCAAACCTACGTCTTGCTCTGACACTTAGGCTGGCTGTAACAAAAAACTTAAGCTCAGCATGAGGGAAAATAACCGAACCTATATCTCTACCATCCATGACAATACCTTTGTCCTTACCCATCTGCTGTTGTTGCAGTTTTAAGAAATCTCTTACAGAAGCTAAAGCTGCGACTTCACTGACATCATTGGCTACTCTGCTAGTTCTTATTTGATCTTCTACAATTTCTCCGTTGAGACAGACAAGATTTTCTCCACCCACATTTTTAAAACTGATCTCGATTTGCTTAAGTGCCACATTACAAAACTCTGGCCTACTATAGTCAATCTCCTTATCTAAGAAGAAAAGTGTAATAGCCCGGTACATGGCACCAGTATCTATGTAGATATAACCTAGCTCCTTAGCAAGATCTTTCGCAAGGGTAGATTTACCACAAGACGAATGACCATCTATTGCAATTACAATTTTATTAAGGTCTTGCATGAAGCTGCAATAATAACTAATTAAAGTAAGCCATTAGGGCCCAAGAAAAATAAAGTGTAAAAAGGGAAGGAATAGAGATGTAAGGTTAATATTCATCTTCATTGAAGAGGAAATCATCCTTTCTAGGATAGTCAGGCCAGATATCTACCATAGTCTCATAAATTTCACCTTCATCTTCTATCTGTTGCAGATTCTCAAGCACTTCTAGCGGAGCACCAGACCTAATAGTGTAATCTATTAACTCGTCTCTGGTTGCAGGCCATGGGCCATCTTCTAAGTGGTGTGCTAATTCTAAAGTCCAATACATAAATAAATACTTAACAACTATTATAATGTAGGAACCAATTCAAATAGTTCCCCCCATTGCTTTTTTAAAATTGCTGCAAATCTATTAAAAAATCAATTTGAGCGTAAAATTTGTTTGTCTATCTATTTCTCGTCCGAATAAATAAACAATCCTTCATCATAACCGACTACTATTCAGTCTATTATGTTACAAGATTATCTTGATTTAGTTTAGATAATGAGCATTGCATCACCATAACTAAAGAACTTGTACTTCTTTTTGATTGCTTCTTGATATGCATCTAATATCAATTCTGTTCCTCCAAAAGCAGACACCATAATTACCAAACTAGACTTAGGTAAATGAAAATTAGTAATCATCGCATTAGCAATATTAAAATCGTAAGGAGGGAATATAAACTTGTTAGTCCATCCTTCAGCTGCTTTTAACTGCCCAGTAGCAGATACTGCTGACTCTATAGATCTCATAGAGGTTGTACCTACACCAAATACTCGTTGCTTATTAGTTTTCACAGTGTTAACCACGTTAGCCGATGGCTCTGTTACCTTAAAGTATTCCGCATCCATTTTATGCTTAGATAAATCTTCTACATCTATACTTCTAAAAGTACCTAGTCCAACGTGCAGTGTTACTTCTGCAAAGTTTACTCCTTTAATCTCTAGTCTCTTAAGTAACTCTCTGCTAAAGTGTAATCCTGCAGTAGGTGCTGCGACTGCTCCTATTTCCTTAGCATAGACAGTCTGATATCTTTCTCTATCTATCGGCTCTTCATCTCTAGTAATATACTTTGGAAGTGGTGTGTTACCAAGGGTCTTTAATATTTCTTGAAACTCATCCTCAGTTCCTTCATAAAAGAATCTGATTGTCCTTCCTCTAGAAGTAGTATTATCAACTACCTCAGCAACTAAAATATCATTATCCTCTCCATCTGTGAAGTAAAGTTTATTACCTACTCTAATTTTTCTTGCAGGGTCAACTAGCACATCCCATAGTCGACTCTCCTTATTCAATTCTCTTAATAAGAAAACCTCAATCTTAGCGCCTGTTTTTTCTTTCCTACCATATAATCTTGCAGGGAAGACTTTGGTGTTGTTATACACCATCGCATCACCATCTTCGAAATACTCCAGGATATCTTTGAAGATTTTATGCTCAATCTTACCAGAATCTTTGTGCACAACCATTAGCCTGGACTCATCTCTTTGGTCTGCAGGGTATTGTGCAATTAATTTCTCAGGTAATTCGAAGTCAAAATGTGATAGCTTAGTCCGCATGAAAAGTGCTTTTTTGAATGACGTGCAAAAATAAAAATATTTAGGACATAAACAAGTCCAAAGTCCTCATATTCAGGTGTTTATTTAATTAATGTCATTTAAGAATTTAATTTAAAAACCTAGTCTCGATCTCCATCTAGAGGAATACATGGATTAGCTGGTAGAATAAGTACAATTCTTAGGCCACTTCATAGTTTATTATCATTAGTTTATCGAATAGAGTGCTATTAGTTTGCTCTAACTCGTTAAATTCATATTCTGTTATAATACTTGTATGATTTACCTTAAAGTATTCTATGAAAGCACCATTCTCGCTCTTAATGAGTTGTGGAGTAATAAGCTGAGAACTTTCCTTTCGCTTTTAGGGATTTGCATAGGTATATTTTGCATTATATCGGTACAATCAGCGGTCGATTCCCTTTCAGATAACATAAAAGATGGTTTAGGAGAGTTTGGAAGTGATGTCTTAATAGTAGATGTCTGGCCATGGAGTGAGGACCCAGGAGATAATTATTGGAAGTACCTCAAGAGACCATCCCCATCAGAGAATGACTATGAGTTATTAAGTGATAGATTAAAGCTTGCAGATGAACTTGCATTCGCGCTGTACACAGGTAGTAAAGGTGTTAAGTACAAATCTAATAGTGTTGAAGGAACATTCGTATTAGGGACTACACCTTCTTACGAGTCCATCCAAAACATGGAGGTTGTCAAAGGAAGAAGTTTTACACAAGGTGAGTATAGGACTGGCGCAAATAAAGTGGTGTTAGGAAACACTGTGGCCAATGAGTTATTTCAAAATGAGGACCCGATTAACAAGAACATAAAATTCTATGGCTCTAAATTTCAAGTGATTGGAGTATTAAAAGAGGAAGGGGAGAATATGTTCAATTTCCTAGATTATGACGAAGCAACGTGGATTCCATTTAACACTTCTAAAAAGTATATCAATACAAAAAACACTAATCGTGATGCTGCAGGTAAAATGCTATACATCCAAGCAAAAGAAGGTGTAGAGTTAGATGCGCTAAAAGACGAAGTCGTTGGTAAGTTAAGATCGATAAGAAAACTGAAACCAGCTGAAGAAGATAATTTTTCTGTAAATGATATCAGTATGCTTAATGAGGTTCTCGATAGTGTATTTGGCGTAATGAATTTGGCAGGTTATATCATAGGTTTTTTCGCCTTGCTAGTTGGGGTATTTAGCGTAGCTAATATCATGTTTGTCTCCGTAAAAGAAAGGACTAATATCATCGGAGTTAAAAAAGCGCTCGGAGCAAAACGATTCATCATCTTGTTAGAATTCTTGATAGAATCCATCATACTATGCGTGATAGGTGGGATCATAGGGATTTTACTGGTCATGTTAGTTTTGAAAGTGATCTCTACTTTTTTACCATTTGATATGTGGCTTAGTTTCAATAACCTAGTCATTGGAGTAGTTGCATCTGTCATAGTAGGTATTATAGCTGGTGTCATTCCTGCTTTTCAGGCTGCAAGACTAGATCCTGTAGTTGCTATTAGAGCGTAAGATTGATAGGCGCATTTATGAAGTGCTTATAAAACTCTTTACCTAATCATAAAAATTTCACATTCATGAAGAAGACAATTAAAAGAATCCTTCTTAGTTCCTTATCGATTCTAGGAGTTAGTTGTGCTATCTGGATAATGCTCATGCTCAACCCAAGCATGGTTTATGCCAAATCAACAACTTTTGATAATGTAACGGTCCATTATAACTCAAACCTTCAACCAGAAGCAGAGAGTGTAATTAAGAACGCCCTAGCAATAATTAGCACAAGCGATATCTATAACGAGGAGATAGAGATTTCTCTTTGTCTTAATGATGGCTCTATCTATCCAAATCTTCATCCGATCGCAAGTGGTACAGCATATACTTATTTTAATAACTCAGTTATCTATGCTAGTACCCCTGATTTTAAAAAGAACACTGCGGAGTTTAAGTGGGAGATGAATAATTATGAACTTAGAAAATTTAACTTGACTGTCTTACTAGCCCACGAATTTATGCATGCAGTACAGCATCGCTATGATACCAAATATTACCTGTCAACTACACTTAGCTTTAAACCACATCAAGTTAATCTCAATTGGAAACTAGAAGGTCATGCAGACTATATCGCTAGGAGCTTTAAGAATGATAACAATTTGTTAGGCAAAATAGCAAAATACCAAGCTGAGGAAAATAGAGACCATGTTGGTGTTCCAGTATTTGAACTTGAAGACGGTACTATTCAAAACTTAGGCTACTTTAAGTATGCTATAGTTGTCCAATATCTCATGGAGGAGAAAGGATTAGACTTTAAGCAGATGTGCGATCTGGAATCAGGCTTTGAAGAATTGTATGCTGAGATGATAGAGTGGAGTAAAAGCCCAGGACAAACCTATTATTAGACAACCATTGGTTGTTCGCATATTAGTCAAAGACACATACGGGTAGTAAGTTCATCTTTCGATAAACCCAAGCATAAAAAACTAAGAAAATATAGATTAATCTATCCAGCCTTCTCCACAATCGCTTTAAAAGCATCAGGATGATTCATAGCGAGGTCAGCTAGTACCTTTCTATTTAATCCTACTTCTGCTTTAGATAGCTTGTGCATAAGTTGTGAGTATGTC
The DNA here is from genome assembly GCA_937929885.1 of uncultured Saprospiraceae bacterium. Lineage (GTDB taxonomy): Bacteria > Bacteroidota > Bacteroidia > Chitinophagales > Saprospiraceae > CALFUQ01. Next base: position 34,604 of record CALFUQ010000114.1, on the reverse strand, counting down.
GTGCCGTGCATTCTTGCACCTGCATTGATACGAGCGATCCATAATCTTCTGAATGCTCTTTTCTTATTTCTTCTATCTCTATAAGCATAGGATAGGGCTTTCTCTACAGCATTCTTGGCTACTGTATAGACCTTCGATCTTGCACCAAAGTAACCTTTGGCAGATTTAAGGATTTTTTTTCTTCTTCTTCTGGAAGCAACAGCGTTTACCGATCTAGGCATAATTTGATTTTTGTTCTGAAGAGATTCTCAATGAATACTTAAGGTCCTCCAGACGTGAAAAACATGTTTTATTTACAGAGTAAATGTAATACTCTCTTTTCGTCAGCTTTGTTTACGATACCTGTACCTCTCAAGTTTAATTTAGACTTCTTAGTCTTCTTTCTTAAAAGGTGAGATGTACCAGCACGACCTCTTTTAATCTTTCCTGATCCAGTTAATTTGAATCTTTTCTTCGCACTTGAATTTGTTTTCATCTTTGGCATAACTCACGAATTTTTATTCGGACTGCAAAAGTATATAAATTAATGTTTTAATCAAACGATACATTATCAGTAATAGAGTGATAAATAGATCAAAAGAGCTTAAAATGTTGATTTATTGTAAAATTCTAGTTTTTTCTAATAATAACGTCTCCATGATAAGTCTTGAAAGTAAGTTCAGCTCCACTTGCACCAACTAAACCATGAGTCCAGCCTTCTAGTTTGATTTCTCTTTTGGATCCTTTGGTTGTCGTCAATACTTTTGGTTTTACAGCTTCAAAATCAAAATCAGTGTAAATGTCACCTTTTGAACTTTTCATTTTCAACTTACCATTTAAGTTAGTTGGGAAAGAAACGTCCACATCACCATGATAAGTAGTGAAGGCCATCGGTGTTTTATCGTAAACTTCCAGTAAAGAAACTACTACTGATCCGTGATGCGTATTAGCAACCACAGAACCTGATACATCTTTGATCCTTATCCCTCCATGGTGGCTCTGTACTTCTATAGTTCCTTTGGTTCCTTCTACAGATACATCACCATTGTGATGACTAGAGAGAAATAAGGAAAAGTTTTCTGGGACTTTGACTGCAATATCAACTTGAGAATTTTGAGTGCTACGGATGATCACTTCATTATCATCTTCACTAATGCTCACATCAATATTTTGTTTCGCAATGCGCCGCAATCCAGATCTGTTACCTTTATTTTCATTTTCAGTGTCTTTATCTTTCAAGATCACTTCGACCTCATTCTTGTTGTGTGTAGTAACATCTACGGCGCCGTTATGTACATTGACTATAAGTGAGCCTTCTTGCCCTGGATTACTTAGGGGTACTTGGATTGGCTCTCGTTGCTGCGCATTCAAAGCGAAACAGGCAAGTATGCAAATGCATGTAAGTATGTAAATTTTATTTTTCATAATTTTTTTTTAGTGTTTTAAGATATGAATGTTGCCATGATGCGACCTGAATTTAAGTACATGCTTTCCTCCTCCTATCTGTATATTGGTGGTATCACCAACCTTATATTTAGTTTTGCCATTCTCGTTCTTTTTGAGAGTAGTGCTTGGAGATGGTTTCCAGTCAAAATCTGTAAAAAATGACCCATGGTAAGAGTCTAAATCAAGTTGCGCAGAAGGTGTGTTTCTGAATGATACACTGATGTCTCCATGATGTGTTGCAAAAGAAACATCGTTATCTGGTTGTTCATCAAATTTAACTTTCAATTCTCCATGATGACTTTTGACATGGTCTACCTGATGAACACCCTCTAGATTTATATTTCCTTGATGATTTAATACCGAAAGTTCACCCTTTATTCCTGATAGATTAATATCTCCTTTGTGGGTTGAGATGACAGCGTCTACATTACTAGGTAATTCTAAATCCAGATCAAATTCATATTTGATTCCTACGGACTTGATACCACTATGTCTATACTCAGTGTTGTTATCTTGGTAGTTCAAGTAGTCACCCCATATGCTCTCAAGGGATTTGTGTGGATCTTCGATATAGAGATACAATTCGCCGTCCATTGTCATAGTATCTAAGTAGATTTCATTCATCGCTCTCTGTAGTTTTTTGCTGCTGGTGGCTTCTAATTTTCTTTTAGACCTGATAACTGCATTAGAGCTAGTTATCGAATTGACACTTACATTACCATGAAAATTGTAGACATTGATCTTGTCGTATTTGGTCATGTCAAGCTTCATGGTCGATGTATCGTTGTGCGTTTTGGTAGCACTACTTGCACTTACCATTAGAGATAAAAGTATGATTAGGGTATTCATAAGATTTCTTTTAGTGTATTTTCTAATTGTGATCTAATATCAGGTTCTAGTTGATTTGAGGACAATAATTGATTCCAGTTTTCGCTTGAAGTCTTTGCTTCTAAGCTTATCATGATATCAGCCAATTCTAATTGTACGATTGGTGAGTTTTGAAAAGGAATTGCCTTGATTAGTATTTTTCTAGCATCAGGATTATCCCAGAATAAAACCAAAGTTTCTATCGCTGATAACCTGACATTGATGCTTGGGTCATTACATATGACATCATTAAGAGCATATAAAATTTTAGCATCTAGGTCAGAATGACTTTTAGTGCCTATAATACCCTTTATTCTATCACTTGCTAAAGGTGTTTGTTCTATAGATGCAAATTTTACTAAGCCAGAATTATTAACGGCATAGTGTGTTCTGTTTTCACTATCATTTGTTCCGAAAAAATCTAAATATCCCCCTAGCGCTAACCCAATCATGAAGGTCATAGCAATTCCTAATCGCTGTAATGTGAAAATTTTGGATGCTTTTTTTGGCGTAGGGACTATGTGCATATCGCTCTTCTCTGATCTGCTATTGTCGAACTTGCTAAGGCTCTCATAGAATGAATTGTCCATTGATGATGATGGAGATTCTGAATCAAGAGTATTGAGCTCATTCCAAGTATCATAAGCTTGCATAATTACTCCTTTGGCTTTAGGATTTAGATCCGCAAGAGTTGATACGTACAATTCTTTATTTTGAATATTACTCTCTAATATGTTGAGGAGTTCTTCCTCGTATTTTTCTATTTCCATTTTAAGAAACTTTTATTATTCTCAATTCTCAATTCTCAATTCTCAATTATACATTCACCATTTTCCTAATCTCCGTCAGACCTCTCATAACCCTAGATTTAACCGCACTCTCTGTGCAATCAGAAATCTCGGCTATGGTCTTGTAGTCAAGACCCTGATACCTGCTAAGAATTATGGCATCTCTTTTTTCTTCAGAGAGACACTCTAATGCTTTTCTAAGTTTTAATTTTCTTAATTCTTTAATTCCAGTTTCACCAGTTGTTTCAAAATTTTGTACTTGATCATGATCGTTTTCAAATGCTACTGCCTTCATAACTGGTTCCTTACTTTTTGTTTTATCGATCCAAGAGTTTCTTGCGATTCTAAATAACCAATACCTAAATTCACCAGTCCCATTAAAGTTGTGTATGTTTCTTAACACCTTCAAAAAGACATTCTGGACCATATCCTCACTACGTACCCTATTGTTAGTGCACCGAAGGAAATAGTTGAACAGACTTGTTTTATGACGCTCATAGAGAATACCCATTAGTTGAGTATCTCCAGATTGCACACGTTTCATGATTTCTAAGTCGCTGAATTCGTTCAAGGGTTCGCTAGTTTAAAAGGAAAACTGAATTTATTTCGAGTAGTTGCAAAATATCGGATTTCCAGTGTAAAAATTTTGGCTGCTGGAATCATTTGTTTGTGAATGGTACTTACAATTAGTTAATATTGCCCCAAGATAGCCCTGAACTAAAGGCATCAAGAATATATTATGGTTAAAGAAGTAGAAATAAGGATATCTCCAGATCACATCGATGATGAGCAATTTATCAAGGACTACCTAGCTAAAAAATGTAAAGTACCAGCTAGTGACATCAAGTCCATCAAGCTTATCAAAAGATCGATTGATGCAAGGAAAAAAAACGTGCTTTATCAGTTAAAATACCTTGTAGCTATTAATTCCATACTAAAAAATGAAATAAAGGAAACGAAGTATATAAATGCAGAAAAAGAGACTCAAAAGATTGTAATCGTTGGTGCAGGACCTGCAGGTTATTTTGCTGCATTACGTTGTCTCGAGTTGGGACTTAAACCTGTGGTGTTGGATAGAGGTAAAGATGTACGAGCGAGGCGAAGAGATCTTAGATCAATTCAACAAGAAGGAATTGTAAATCCTAACTCTAACTATTGCTTTGGAGAAGGTGGAGCAGGGACATACTCAGATGGTAAGTTGTATACTAGATCACATAAGCGAGGCAATATCAAAGACGTATTACAAATTCTAGTAGAGCATGGAGCAAAGCAAGATATTCTAATCGATGCTCATCCCCATATAGGCTCTAACAAGTTGCCAGGTATCATAGCAAATATGAGATCGACTATTAGATCTAATGGGGGAGAGATCCACTTTGATACTAAGGTCATTGATTTAGTTATGAAAAATAATAGGATCGTAGAGCTGCATTCAGAAAATGGGAAGATATGGCCTTGTACAAAAGTAACTTTCGCCACTGGTCATTCTGCGCGAGATATTTATAAGTTATTTCAAGAAAAGAAGATCACGATAGAGATGAAGCCGTTTGCCTTAGGTGTACGGATCGAGCATCCTCAAGCACTAATTGACAAGATTCAATACAAACACGCTCCTAGACATAGCAACTTACCTGCCGCGAGTTATAAAGTCGTATCTCAGATATATAAGAAGGGAGTGTTTTCTTTTTGTATGTGCCCTGGAGGATTGGTTGTCCCATCAGCTACCATGCCAGGTGAGATTGTCGTTAATGGGATGTCTTTATCAAAACGGGACTCACCTTATGCAAATTCTGGTGTGGTGACAGAGGTAGGTGTAGGCGAGCTTAAGTCCAAAGGCTATGAAGGTGTTTTTGGAGGGCTAGAGTTTCAGTCTGGAGTAGAGCAGCAGATGTATCAAGCTAGCGATGGTACTCAAGCTGCACCAGCACAACGACTAGTTGATTTTGTGGAAGGTAAGGATTCTAGCTCATTACAACCCTCATCTTACATACCAGGATTACTTGCCGCTCCATTGCATAAATTGCTTCCAGATTTTATCTATGAAAGGCTCAAACGTGGAGTTGTGGAATTTGATAAAAAACTAAAAGGATATTACACGCAAGAAGCAAATGTAATTGGAGTGGAGAGCAGGACCTCTTCACCTATAAGAATACCTAGAGATAAAGAACATTTTAACCATCCTGAAATCACAAATCTATATCCTTGTGGAGAGGGGGCTGGTTACGCAGGGGGTATTTTGTCCGCTGCATTAGATGGTAGGAATGTAGCTAACGCTATCCACAGTGCCATTAATCAGCATTAGTTTTGCGCAAATAATAGTTACCTTCGCGATGCTTAATTGAGCATTTTCAATGAAAGATATAGCAGACCTTATTGGCCGCAGTTTGATTGCCTTCATTTTCCTTTATGAAGTTTATGATATGCTTGGATTTTATAAGCATAATAAGGAAACCATGACCGACTATGGAATCACTTGGAATCAGGATGTCCTCTTAGGTGGTGTGCTTGTTTTATTGGTTGTTGGAAGTCTTTTAGTCCTGATTGGTTACTTGACTAATTTTGGTGCCTTCTTATTATTGCTCTACTGGATTCCTTTTACTTTTATCATTTATTCTTTTTGGAATGATCCTGAAGATATCAAGCGATTGCACTCACTTTATTTCATGAGGAATATGGCTATTGCTGGAGGCCTGCTTTTACTCATGGCAAATGGATCAGGTAAGTATAGTGTTAAGCGAATGCTCCATGTGATGAGGCTACCTAAAGATTAACAGCAATGCCTAATTATACTCAGATTCTCTTTGATGCGGATAATACTTTGTTTGATTTTACAGCATCATCTCATCTAGCTTTTAATGACTTGATGGATCACTTCGGCGTTAAGTATGATGGTGATCTATACCAAGTATATAAACCTATAAACGCTAAAGTGTGGTCTCAGTTAGAAGCTAAAGAATTAGATATGGATGGAGTCCGTACTACACGCTGGCAACGGTTCTGGGAAGCGCTAGAACTTGATCATGATAGTCAATTATCTAATGATATCTATTTAAGGCAATTAGTTAATCATTGCTTCCTGCTAACGGATACAATAGAACTGCTAGATCATATATCTAACATTGAAGGAGTAAATCAGCACGTAATTACCAATGGGATGAAAGAGGCTCAGCGACCAAGAATTTCTAAGTTAGGTATCGAAGAATATTTTGAAACAATTACAGTTTCAGATGAAATTGGGTTTGCAAAACCAGATACTAGATTTTTCGATCACGTTTTCAAAGGTATCTCAGAGGCGAACAAGAAACAATTTTTAATAGTAGGAGATAGCTTGCAATCAGATATTCAAGGTGGATTAAATTACGGAGTAGATACTTGCTGGTTTAATCCCAACGGCCAAAGAAACAATTCTGAGATAAAACCAAAATTCGAAATCTCAAGTCTCTTAGAATTAAAAGAGATCGTTGGTTGATGGATTTTCTTCATTTAGTAATTCTCCACATTTCTTACAATACTTCGCTTCTTCGTCGTGCCCTTCATGAGAACAATATCTGCAAACTTGGGTACTTGTTATTTCGTCATCAGATCCTGCATTTATCAGTTCTGAAGATACAATGCCTGTAGGTACAGCAATGATTGCATAACCAATGATCATCACACAGGATGCTAAAAATTTACCTAATGGAGTAGTAGGGGATATGTCTCCATAACCGACAGTCGTAAGTGTCACTATGGCCCAATAAATAGATTCGGGTATACTCGAAAACTTTGAGTTAGTAGTCCCTTCTACCAGATACATAACCGATCCAAAGACAACAGTCAAAATCACAATAAAGAATAAGAAAACAAGAATCTTAGGAGCTGATTGTTTAAGGGCTACAAGTATTATTTTACCATGCCTTAAGAAGGATACCATCTTAAGAACTCTAAAGACCCTTAGTAATCTCAATGCTCTAATAACTAGCAAAGATTCTATCTGTGATCCGATCAAGAATAGTCCTAAGAAACTAGGTAGAATAGCTAGTAAGTCAATGATGCCAAAAAAACTTGTGGCGTATTTCATTGGTCTCTTGGTGACGTGTAATCTAAGTAAGTACTCAATCGTAAATACGATTGTGAAAACCCACTCTAAAACTTTGAATAGCGTATGAAATTTAAGGTCAATACTCTTAACCGTTTCTAGCATAACAATTGTTACACTGGCTAAAATCAATAGGATTAACGCTATATCAAAAATTTTACCTCTAGGCGTGTCAGCCTCAAATATTATCTCATGATATGCCTCCTTCTTATTGGGCGGTATGATCTTATTTAAAAGTTTCATGATATGATTAGACTACACTTTTGAGTTTAAAGGTTTGCTGCTTAGTTTTGTAGCACCCTATTTATTAGGATGTACTTTTCTTGAACGCAAATATAGGTACTAAGTATTCTGAATGTGACGACTAATTTTATCGAATTGATGAATAATTAGAGGTAAATAGCAGATTTTCACAGATTAATACATAATAATATTATCTAATATGAAATTTATAGTAGAACAACAATCTTTTGTAATTTTCTATCTAAGTAGACTAAACAAAGTCTGAGTCGCGACTGCCACGAGGCTCTTTAGGCATACTTTTGAGTTTTAGCTCGATGTAGCTCTCGTCTTCATAGGTTGTCCTGAAGTTTTCATTTCGTCTAAGTTTCTCCATTTCCTTTTCTATTTCTCGCTCTTCCCATTCATCACCATAGACAGTAGAGAATACTTTGATACCATGAAAAGCAAGCATAATACCCCAACCAAGTATCGGGAATATAGCCCAGAAAAAATTACTTGTGAAAATATTGAGTAAGATGAAAAACACACTCATGATTGCCCATGAGATTACATGGGTATAAAATCTTCTTTTATCTTTTACCCTCTTCTTGGCCTTTTTGTAAATGTGATAATCCATATTTAAATTCTACTGCAATTAGCAGAACTTTCAATTTAGAGTCAAAAAATATCGAGGAATTAGTAGTTTAATAGGATAAAACTAACTAATCAGTATATCTATATCAATTCTCGCGCCGATTGTCCTAACATACCACTTAATCCTCCTACAAGTCCACCTATAACTCCAGTCAATAACACCAAGGCTATCGAAGGCAATCCTTGCAGTAAATCTCCTACTTGAGACGATAGTATGCTACCATTAGATACATCTTTAATGAATGCAAATCCACCCCAGAGTAATAACACAGCAAGAAAGCCGACTAAGAAACTAGTCCAATAGTTTTTATTAAGTAAATAAGTGACGATCATCACTGCTAAAGCAATGCCCCACCATGGGGTTACTAGCTGCATGATATATCCTAAAACTATTATCGCCACGATGCTAATTATAATTTTCATGGTTACGATTTTGAAAAATTAATAGAATATGATTTTACCTCATCTAATTGTTCTTTTTGCTTTACAAAGTTGAGCTTAAAGTATTTCCCGTTAGTCCAATTGTCTATACCAGTTTTGTAAAACGGACTCCCAGGATTACCACTCTGTCCGCCAGGGAATACACCATAAGCGTTCACTTTATCTTTATCCAATTCTACAATCATTCTCCATGATGGACCCCATACTGTATTGTATGCATTAATGACATCACCATGTCCAGGTGCTTGCACATTATTGACGGAGAAAGAAGGGATAGAGGCGATATGCTCGATCCTTCTTTTATTATAAGTCGTCCATTTATGATCATCCTTTTCACTAAAATTCTCTGTCATTTTCATAAATGCTAGCCTAACCAGGTCACCAGCATTCTCTGTACTTGCAGTCCCTTGGATATCAAAAAACCTGTCGTCTTGATTATCTTCTAATTTCTTAACAAGGACCCAGTCACTCGGCATCATAACCGTCATAGAATCTTTCAAATTGCTAATTTCATCAAAGGTCAAATCATAAAATTCCTCGTACCAATCATCAAAATAGGAAGCTGCAGCAGATTCAACATCATAGCTGTAATTCCATTTACTTAATTTATCAAGAATCTCTTTTTGGTCGTCATTTAAATCGGTATTACTAATCAAATTAATCATTGACGGTAAGGCATCTTTAGCTTTGTAACTTACAGAGTTTTGGTGCATCGCCATCATATCGTCTACCGTTATGTTTTCCATTTCTTCAAGCATATCATTAATTATCCTTCCTCGATAATTTTCAAATCGTCCATTGTAGTAGTAAGGATAGTCAGGTGCTGTGGAATTCTGATTAGCAGATGATATAAAGCCACGCTCAGGTTTATGATCAGCAGGTAATTCATTTCTTGGGATGAAGCCTTTCCAGCCGTTAGCAGTCTTAGATCCATCTTTTATAAATCGTCCGTTTTGTTCATTTTTAATAGGAAGCTTACCATTTACTTTGATAGCTACATCGCCGTCCACAGATGCAAATGCAAAGTTCTGTGCAGGCAAGATATAATTGGACAAGGCATTGAGGTAATCGTCATGATTTTTTCCTTTTGCCATCTGCATAAAAGAATTCAGTTCGTCTCTATCTGGCGCATCAAGTGCCAACCAGCGCATAGATAATCCTTGATAATTTTCCCATGGAGAATCATCAGGTAGTATTGGTCCCCAGTGAGTGTACTTTATTGTATCAATGATATCCCGTGCGCCTTTGACGGCGATCTTTTCTATGCGATATTCTACTTCTTTGGTCTCTCCGTCTAGTTCGTAAATTGTCTGCTCGTCATTGAGCCATTTTATCTTGTACCAATCTAAGACATCATGCCCTACATTAGTTACGCCCCAAGCTATGTTATCATTAAACCCAATGATAACTCCTGGCACTCCTGGCAATGAGACACCATAGACATTAACCTCAGGTGTATTGATGTGTACCTCATACCAGATTGATGGTAGTGTTAACTTTAGATGTGGATCATTGGCTAAAATAGCATTTCCGTTTTTTGTTTTACTTGCTGCTACAGCCCAGTTATTGCTACCTATGCCTGGTACATGTTCAGGGATAGGTGGTTTTTGATAATATGAAAGTGATTTGGCCAGTTCTTCAGATTCTGAAATTGATGCTGAAGTGTTGTTCCATGTTTTAGTGGATGGAATGATAGGGGATTGCTTAGGGTTCCACTCTGGAAATAGTTCTGAGAAAGTCTCTTGCCCAAAATACTTTAGGAGATTGGTGGCTTGGATATCAGATTGGCCTGCACATAAAGTCAACGCCATATTTTTTTGGAATAATGAACTCTTCAGGTTAGACCACGACCCTGGCTTGTGCCCAAGTAGTTTAAACTCTACTGGGTAATCTTCTGGTTTTAGCTGATTGATAAAATGATTTGCTCCTTCGGAGTAGCTGCTAAGGTTTTTATATTCTGGATATTTTGACCAAGCATCGACTGCCTTTTCAGAAGCATATTCAATTCCCATCTGCCGCCTGATTCTATCCATTTTCACAGTAGACTCGCCGAGTATCTCTGATAGCTGTCCTGAGGCTGCTCTTACCGCTACATCCATTTGAAATAATCGATCGCGCGCATGCAAGTATCCTTGTACGAAAACCGCATCTTCAATATTGTCAGCAAAAATATGTGGTACATCACGGTCATCAAAGACAACTTCTACTTCACCACTGAGTTTATCGGTATTGATTGTAATCGATTTTCTAGTGCCTGTAGATTCTGCATTATTCCAAAAGCCAGAGAAAGGACTAAAGAATTTCCCTACTGGAGGGAGGGTTGCATCACCAGCGGGGATCGGAATACTCAAGACATAACAAGTCCCGATCAAGAGCGCTAGGAGGAAGGGAAATTTGAAGTATTTCATACAGGGATAAATTTTCTTACGAATTGTAGATTTGTTTCGGTAGAGTTGTCGGTATCAAGGTAATACCTGTCAGTATCAAATCCTTTTATTTTACTGATTGTTTTAATCCTATTATCGATTATATATCGGGTCAACATCCCTCTTGCTTTTTTAGCATTGAATGACAAGAATTTCAATTCGCCATTATGAAATTCTTTAAAGTTAACGTTCAAGACTTTGGCCTTGAGGTTATCTGCTCTGATGGATTTGAAATATTCTTTGGAAGCTAGATTGACAATCAACTTTGGTTCTTCTGCATTTATGGTTTCAGTGATTTTATCTCCCCAAAACCCATATAGATTCTTAGTCTTTTTCACAGGTAACTTAGTACCCATCTCAAGACGGTATGGCTGCATAAGATCAAGTGGCTTTAATATGCCATATAGACCAGACAAAATCCTAACATGCTTTTGTGCAAAATTAAGGTCAGCTTTACTCATAGTCTCATTATGCATGCCAGTATAGACATCACCTTTAAAGGCTAGGATAGCTTGTTTGCTATTCTCGGGAGTAAATTTTGGAGAGAAATCTTTATATCGCTGATTATTTTCTTTAGCGATTTTGTCGCTCACCTTCATGAGCTTTTTAAGCGCACTGTTACTTTTCTTTTGTAGTATACCGACAAGTTGTAATGCCTCTTCTTGGAATATTGGTTGGGTCGAATCTTTGACTTTGGTTTCAGTGTAGTCTAGTGATTTTGCAGGAGATAGAAGTATTATCATTTTTGGCTTTTTGTAAAGTGTACAAATGTAAATAGCTATGCGAGCTTGTTGTTCTTTAAATCAACAAAAATCTGTCCTTTAATGACTATTTACTTAAGAGTGAGACATTTATTAACTCATCAAGGTCATTTCTTAATCAAAATGAGTGTGTTTCTGATTTTGACGCATTAGCTTTTGTTTTCTATAAAGTAGAAAGACTTTTAGATAAATAGACCAACCTAGATAAGCATCCAGCCTCTTTCACCACTTGGTGATTCTACATAGTGATACTTTTGATCTGAAGATGTATTAGTAGATGCTAAGACTTTGACAGTTTCTTCTTTGATATTTTGGATTACGATTGCATCAGCCGATGGCTTATCTAAGAGCAGGGCTTCTTTACGATTTATTAATCTTATTGAATTTTCGATAGGTCTTATATCATCATAGAAAATATAGCCTTGTTGTCCATCAGGAAGTTCTACATTATAGTAACTCGCAAAGCAGCCATTTACTTTCAAAAATTGATGCTTGTCTAATAAGGTTGGTTCGTCTTTATCTTTGCTTTTAGATCTAAGAGAAGACTGCCGTTTAGTTCTAACTACTTGTCCTAGGTAATCCGTATTTGCAAGAAGTCGATTAGGTCGCGTCTTAAGCGAAACAACATGATCGTAAGGATTTACAGCTCCATTCTCTTGGTAAATGCCAAAGTGCAAATGCGGTGCAGTAGTGATCGCATTTCCACTATTACCCACACTACCAATAGTATCTCCTTTGACTACTTTATCGCCTTTTTTGACAAACACATCTTGTAGGTGTGCAAAGTATATGGTTTGATTTCGGTTATTATCGCGCATCCAAATTACGGTACCTCCTAAGCTGCCTTTTCGTGTTCCTGCATAGTTGATATTACCAGCTGAGGGAGCGATAATAGGGGTGTGCCGTTTTGCAAAAATATCAATACCCTCATGACGTCTTTTACCAGCATCTCGATCTACCCCAAATAGACTGCCAATGTCATAGGTAGTACCTCCTGCAACTGGGAAGTCAAGCGATGGCACTTTAATGATCTTGATACGGAATTGGCCTTTTCTTAGTAATTCATTTTGGAATCTTATAACGAATGATCCATCCTCAACCACTTCAAAAAAAAGATCTCTATCAGCTTTATCTGCAGATGCAATTAATTCATGTGTAACTGATGATTCCGTACCAACTCTATAAGCATCTAGAAATACTAAAGTGCTGTCACCTGCAGTCTGCTCTAAACTAACTTCTATTTTATGACCTTTCGAGCCATCGACTTTAAAGGCATAAGCTTTAGGTTCGTCTTCTAATACATAGAATTCTTGTTCGTAAGGAGCATTGATTTCGATAGGTGATTTTAATGCTTCATTACTTGCATCTATCCATTTTAATCCTAAAGCAGTTTGAGATAAATCTGCAGCATCTAAGCTTAAGACATATTTTTCATGTAAGTTCTTAGGCTCGTATTTAGGAAGGACGATCTGAGCAGGTTGTTCGCAGGAAATCAATAAGCCAAAAACTAAAATTAGTAATCCAAAAAGTAGTCGATGCATATTGATTAATCTAACTGAGATAAGCTAAGTTATCAAGTCTTTGATATTTCTATTAAAACAAAATTATATTGAAAATGGCAAGAGTTACTCTCAAATTAAATAGTAAGGTAATTAAGAGGCATAAAAAAAGCCCAATCTCACATTTCTGTAGATTGAGCTAGTAAATCTTTCAAAGAATCTAATTATGATCCTGATTTCTTGCCTCCTGTTATGATAGAAGCAGGTGCCATAGGAACACTTTGCGTATCATCAGCTTTTGAAACATTACCATGTACTTTTACTACGTGTGGGTCTCCACCTTCATTAGTAGTAATGGTTACAGTTTTGCTGAATTTACCAATTCTATCAGTTGCATACCTGATTTCGATATTTGCCTCTTCACCTGGCATAATTGGCTCTTTTGGCCAGATTGGCACAGTACATCCACAAGATCCTCTTGCACTTTTGATCACTAATGGCTCAGTACCAGTATTGGTAAAAGCTAAGTTTCTAAGTGGCTCAGAATGCTGATCGATCTCTCCATATGGTACTTCAAGGCTTTCAAAATCCATAACTGGACCATTTGCTTGCATTTCGATCTCTCCTTCAATAGCATCTAATGTGCCTTGAGCAGTCACAAATGCAGTACATACAAAGCATAAAATGAATGATAAGAATATATTTTTCATAAAAATTTGATTTTAACTACATGTCAAAGATAATAGATATCAATAACATTAGGACGAAATAAATTTATAACTCCTTGTTAACATACTGTTAATCGGTTATTATAATAGTTCAAGCGCTTAATATCAGGCAAATATTATACCTCATATTAAATTTTGTAAATTTATGTCGTCTACAACATTGTCGGTTTTTTCAATGTTATACGACTTTAAAGCACAACTACAAGCCAGCCATTTTCTATGATTTTAGACAGTCCTGCTCTATTAACTCTACAACCTAAAGGTTCTTCCAAATTAGATAGTTATCGTCGAGAGGTGCTTAACGACTTGTGGATATGTCTAGTAAGCAGAGAATTAAGTTATCTAGGTAGGAAAGAAGTCTTAACAGGCAAAGCAAAATTTGGAGTTTTTGGTGATGGGAAAGAGGTTGCACAGGTAGCTATGGCACGTAGTTTTAAAAAAGGAGACTACAGGGCAGGTTATTATCGGGATCAGACTTTTATGCTTGCGCTGGGATTAAGCTCCGTAGAAGATTTTCTTGCTCAGCTTTATGCAGATATTGACAATGATCCATTCTCTTCTGGGCGTCAAATGCCAACTCACTTTGCCTCTAAATTTATTGACGAAAACGATAAATGGTTATCTCAGGTAGAAAATTATAATATCACTTCAGACATATCTTGTACTGCAGGCCAGATGGCTAGAGCAATAGGGTTAAGCAGAGCGTCTAAAGCTTATCGAGATATAGATGCTTTAAGAGAGAAGAATAAATTCTCAGACAATGGTAATGAAGTATGCTTTTGTACGATTGGTGATGCGAGTACTTCAGAGGGAGCATTTTGGGAAACGCTAAATGCAGCAGCAGTTATGAGTACCCCTCTTGCTGTATCAGTATGGGATGATGGTTACGGCATTTCTGTACCTGTAGAGCTCCAGACCGTTAAAGGCAATATATCAAGAGCTCTCGAAGGTTTCTTGCTGGATGAGAATGGTAAAGGGATGTATATCTATACTGTCAAAGGCTATGATTACCCAGGTCTATGTTCTACTTATGAGAATGTGATTAAGAAAGTTAGAGAAAATCATATCCCTGCATTGATCCATGTCCAAGAGATGACTCAACCTCAAGGTCACTCTACATCAGGCAGCCACGAGCGATATAAGTCGGCTGAGCGATTGCAGTGGGAGAAGGATTTTGATTGTATCGAGCTTATGATAGATTGGGTCAAAGAGAATGGTATTGCAAATGATGGTTTAATAAATCAATACAGAGAAGAAGCTAAAACCTATGTGAAAAAGGCTAGGGATATTGCATGGAGTAATTATTCTAAAAAGCCTCTAGCGTATAATAAATCAATGTCAAATGTGTATGCAGAGCTAGAGCAGTATGATGACGAGATGATAAAGTCCTTAAGTCAAGATTTTCAAAATTTAGTAGCTCCGAGCTACCATGAGATTCTAAGGAATGCTAGAAGGCTCAATCAATATTTAACACGCAAAACAAGTATCGAAAGCGCAGCACTTAATACAATCCTTGCGAATGGGCGTAAAACTGGAGAGAGGTATCATACTAATTTAACTAGCCATGCTCAGACTGCAGCAGAAAATATAACTGAGATAGAACCAGTCTTTTCTGATAAATCTATTGTGCTTAATGGGTATGAAGTAATCAATAAGTACTTTGATCTGACTTTTGAGAAACGTAAAGATGTGATAGCTTTTGGAGAGGATGTAGGAAATATTGGAGATGTTAATCAAGGGTTTGCTGGATTGCAAGATAAATACGGACCAGAAAGAATATTTGATACAGGGATTAGAGAATGGACAATTGTGGGGCAAGCAATAGGTATGTCTATGAGAGGACTCAGGCCAATCGCAGAAATCCAGTATTTAGACTATTTAGTATATGGTCTAGAACCTCTTACAGATGATCTGGCAACTCTTAGATGGAGAAGCAATGGACTGCAGATGGCTCCTGCAATCATAAGGACGAGAGGTCATCGACTAGAAGGGGTATGGCATTCAGGATCTCCTTTGGGTATGATTGTTAATGCTTTGAGAGGTATTCAAGTATTGGTCCCTCGTAATATGGTGCAAGCTGCAGGGTTTTATAATACTATGCTAAAGTCCACAGATCCTGCATTAATAATAGAATGTCTTAATGGTTATCGACTTAAGGAGCGGGTGCCAGATAACTTAGGAGAATTTACTGTCCCATTAGGTGTGCCAGAAGTTTTGGTGCAAGGAGATGATATAACAGTAGTTACTTATGGTTCTTGTGTGAGAATCGCTCAAACCGCAATAGAGTTACTTAAACAATATGATGTTTCTGTAGAGTTAATCGATGTTCAGTCGCTCCTGCCATTCGATATTCATCATAAGATATTAGAGTCTATCAAGAAAACTAATCGAGTACTTTTCCTTGATGAAGATGTGCCAGGAGGAGCTACAGCTTACATGATGAAAGAGGTTCTAGAAACCCAAGGAGCATACTACTACCTAGATGCATCACCATCAACACTGACTGCAAAATCTCACAGACCACCATATGGTTCTGATGGAGATTACTTCTCTAAACCAAATGCGGAAGATGTATTCGATAAAGTCATGGAAATTATTGAACAGTAATTTCAATATTATATAACATATTTTTATATATGTTATATATTTGGCATCAATTGATTACAAAGTAGTTGAGCAGTTTAGTAATTATCCCCACTTACAATGAAAAAGAGAATATCCAGGATATTCTTACAGTCGTCCTTGGCTTTGAGGATGGGTTTCATGTTTTAGTCGTAGATGACGGTTCTCCTGATGGGACGGCTGACTTAGTTAAGCAATCACAAGAATCTAATACAGAAAGGTTGCATTTACTAGAACGAAAAGGGAAGTTAGGTTTAGGAACAGCTTATATAGCTGGTTTCAAGTACGGTATTGCAAATGGTTACGACTACATCTTTGAGATGGATGCGGATTTCTCCCACCCTCCCAAAGACTTAGCTCGATTGCTACATACCTGCAAAGAGGGTGGAGCAGATATGTCTGTAGGATCTAGATACATTAAAGGTGGAGGAGTAAAGAATTGGGGATTAGATAGATTAATCTTATCCAGAGGTGCTTCTTTCTATGTGCAGTTAGTTAGTTGGATGCCAGTAAGTGACCCTACCGCAGGATTTGTATGTTACAAACGAGAAGTCTTAGAAACGCTAGATCTAGATAAAATCGAATTCATTGGTTATGCCTTCCAGATAGAAATGAAGTTTGCTGCCTACACTAGTGGATTTAAGATCAAAGAAGTACCTATCACCTTCGCAGACAGAGAGAAGGGCACTTCTAAGATGAACCTGTCTATTATCACTGAAGCTATTACAGGGGTAATTAAGATGAGGGCTAAGACTTTGTTTAAGAAAGCTCCGTACAGTTTGAAGCTGGTTTAGAAATTCCTCCTTTTCTTTTTTATCTCGAACCACGCCTAGAGATCTCCAGATTTGAAAATCAAAAAGTTTGTTTAAACAATGAACCTCTTTTTGGGGAAAATAAGTGCTGTGAATAAGTCTGAGTAATTAATAATGAAGGTTTCTCCATTCTGCTTTACCGCGTCCGAAACGAAATATGACGAGAATTAAACTAAATAAGTATCCTATTTAAGCTATTCAACATGAACCTAATCAAGTCCCTTTCCTAGTAAGGGAATGGTTAGGAGAAGTAATCTCAACAAAGATGAAATTATATTCTACCCTTAAATTTCAATAAACTTAATGCTTACACAAGTATTTTCTCTAATCTGTAATAATTACCAATAGTAAAAATTGGTATAGATAATATATAGTGAAATTTATATAAACTATACGTTACCCATTCGTAACCAATACCTTATATATATTATAAATTTTAGATGTAATTGTATATATTAGAGTATTGACATGCTGGATAATGATTTAATCTCTTTGCCCCGCAACCGACCTACACTGA
The DNA here is from genome assembly GCA_937929885.1 of uncultured Saprospiraceae bacterium. Classification (GTDB taxonomy): domain Bacteria; phylum Bacteroidota; class Bacteroidia; order Chitinophagales; family Saprospiraceae; genus CALFUQ01. The sequence goes on along the minus strand of CALFUQ010000114.1, from coordinate 16,764 downwards.
TAATCAAGCCTTTAAAGTCCGTTTATAATCAAATAATGTGTAATACGTAATCTATTTGATTACACGGATTAACAGATTATGATTTTTTTTAATATATCTGAAAAATAAGTGGGGAAAAGTGGTAGAAAGTGTATTTGGTAGTATACATTTGAGATATCAACCGCGATTGAATAGAGAATGTACCAACTGACAGGCGAATTCGAGTGTAAGATGGATGTAAAGGGTAGGCTAAGGCTTCCGACATCTCTTATCAGGCAGATCGGTGCAAGTAATCTCTCATTCACGTTAAATCGTGGCTTTGAAAAGAATTTAATGCTTTACCCCAAAGATGTTTGGGATAGCAAGACGAAAGAAATAAATCAACTCAATATCTACAACACCAAGCAGCGACATGCGCTAAGGTATTTTTACCGAGGAGCTACCACGTTGACTTTGGACAGCGCAGATCGAATTCTTTTACCGAAGAGTTTAATTGAGTATGCTGAGCTATCTCAGGACATAGTATTGTTTGCTTATCACGAACAAATAGAAATCTGGTCCAAGGAGAATTACGAAGCAATTATTGCGGCAGAACCAGAAGACTTCTCTGTTATTGCAGATGAGATTTTTGGAAATGTCAAATTGAATGGATCGGATGGATCTGATGAAACATAAGTAATGTCTTATCACACTCCTGTACTTCTAAAAGAAGCTGTCGAAGGACTAGCAATAAAGGAAAATGGGATATATGTGGATGCGACATTCGGTGGAGGTGGACATTCTAAATCTATTATAAATAGCCTAAGTGCCAACGGGTGCTTGTATGGGTTTGATCAGGATGCTGATGCTATATTGAATAAGATAGATGATGAAAGATTTGTTTTTGTTCATGCAAATTTTAGACACTTAAAGCGGTTTTTAAAGTTGCACAAACGAAAAGAAGTTGATGGTTTGCTTGCAGACCTTGGAGTTTCATCATTCCAATTTGATACGCCATCGAGAGGGTTTTCTTACAGAGCGGAGAGTGAGTTAGATATGAGGATGAATAAAGAAAGTGAAGAAACCGCAGCAGATATTCTTAATGAATATAAAGAGCGGGATCTATTAAGAGTCTTTAGTGAATACGGTGAAGTGAGAAACTCAAAAACACTTGCAGCTCGAATAGTTGCTAGGAGAAGACAAAAAACATTTAGTAAGGTCTATGATTTTTTAGAATTCCTAGATACAGTAGGGCGAGGTGAGAAAATCAAATACTACTCTCAAGTTTTTCAAGCCTTGAGAATAGAGTTGAATGACGAGATGGGTGCATTGAAAGATTTCTTGGTGCAATCTAAAGAGGTAATGAGTGAAGGAGCAAGATTGGTGGTAATAAGTTATCACTCTCTAGAAGATAGGTTAGTAAAGAGATTTCTTAAAACAGGTAATGTTGAGGGGGTGGTGGAGAAAGATGACTTTGGTAATATATACAGACCATTTAAAATAATTGGTCAGAAAATGATTTTACCGAGTCAAGAGGAAATAGCTAGTAATCCGAGGGCGCGGAGCGCAAAAATGAGAATTGGAGAAAAACTACGACTAAGTAATAAATGACTAAAAGTCAGAAGAAAAAGAAAACTAAAATCACGGGTATCGAAGTTGCGTACATGCACTTCCCCTTCCTATGCTTTTGGGTTTTTCTAGGAGTATTATACATTTCTAATATTCATCTGGCAGAAAAAAAATTACGACAGATTCAAACTGTTGAAAAGCAGATTGATGAAGCGAAATGGAAATACTTAGACGTACAGCAAGAGATTGATGTAGAAAGCACACAATCAAAATTGCTAAACGAAATAGAGGGAAGCGGTTTAAAAGAAAATCGCTCAATACCAGAAAAGATATCAGTAGGAAGCTAAGGGCTTGGGATGGAGAAGAAGAATGAGTTACTGATCAGAGCATATTTAGTGATGCTATCATTTGTAGTATTCGCGGCTGTGATTATGTGGAAGGTTTTTGTGATATCAGTAGTAGAGGGAGATGAATGGAGAGAAAAAGGTAACAAGTATGTAAAGTGGGTAGATATAGAGGCGACAAGAGGAAGCATATTATCAGAAGATGGCCATGTGTGGTCCACTTCTAGTCAGTTCTTTGAAATACGGATAGACCCTGTTGCGCCAAGCAAACGGGACTTTGAAAACCAGATAGATTCGCTCTGTGTATACTTAGAAAGGTATGCGGATGGAGTTAAGAGTAGGTCTGAGTGGAGATCGCTTTTGGCAGGTAAGCGTAGAGCTTATGAGCTACGTAAAGAAAAAGGGAGTAGAAATATTCTTTTAGCCAAAAAAGCGAATTACGATCTCTATAGAAAATTCAAGTCCTTTCCGCTTTTGCGCAAAGGAAGTAACAAAGGAGGCCTTAAAGTTGATCGGTTTGCTGAGCGGGTAAGACCTTTTAATCAGATGGCTGCCAGGACTATAGGTGACTATAGAGAGACGGCAGATAAAACTGGAATTGAAGGTTTCTGGAATAAGGAATTAGCTGGAGAAACAACTAAGCAGTTGAAGAAAAAGGTAGCTGGTGGTGTTTGGATTCCGGTATTCGATATCGCAGACGATGAGATTAAGAAAGGAAGCGATATCATAACAACACTCGATGTGGATGTGCAAGATATAGTCCACACGGAATTACTAGAAGCAGTACAGTATCAAGAAGCTGAAGGTGGTACTGCGGTAGTTATGGAAGTAGAAACTGGAGCTATCATGGCAATGTCTAATCTTCAAAAAAAGAAAGATGGTACTTATGCTGATGTCAAAAATCACGCTATAGGAACAAGGACAGAACCTGGATCGACATTTAAGTTGGCTACAATAATGGCGCTAATAGATGAAGGTCATGTAAATCTAGATTCTAAGGTCGATATCAAATGGGGAGTGAAAAACTTTTATGGAGAAGTCATGAGGGATGATCATAAACCGAGTAATAGTATTATCGATTTGAAAACTGCTTTCAGTACATCATCAAATGTTGGAATCGCAACTTATGCAGATGTAGCATACGGCAAAAAGAATGATTGGAAAAACTTTTATAACAAGCTAGAAGCATTAAGATTAACACAGAGAACGGGGGTAGCAATAGTAGGTGAGCCTAAACCATTTATCAAGAACCCATCAGATGTTGATAACTGGTACCGAACATCAGTTCCATGGATGGCACACGGATATGAATTAGAAGTCACGCCTTTACAAACACTAACACTGTATAATACGGTGGCTAATGATGGCACAATGATGAGGCCATATTTAGTAAAAGAAATAATTAATCCTGATGGTACGATAAGAAAAATCAAACCTGAAGTTTTAAAATCGTCGATCGTAAAAGGAGAAACGATAAGGCAAGTAAAGGAATGTCTAGAGGAGGTTGTGATCTCAGGAACTGGTAAGAAGCTAAAATCTGATAAGTATGATTTCGCTGGTAAGACTGGTACATCGAGAGTGAATTATTTTAGACCAGAAGAGCTTCCAGAATATAATGCATCGTTTGTGGGGTATTTTCCAGCAGACAATCCTAAGTATTCGATAATAGTAATGCTATATAATCCGAAGAAAAGTTTTTACGGTTCGACAGCAGCTGGCCCAGTGTTTAGATCAATTACAGACAGAATATATGCGATTAAACCAGGCTTGCAAAAATCGATCAACGAAAAAGAAATTCAAGATGTAAATCATCTACCGAAAGTAGCGATGGGTAATGGAAATGATTTTGATAAAGTGTTTGACTACGTAGGTATTGATTACAAAAAAGAAGTGAAAGCCAATTGGATAGTAGCCAAAGCTAATACAGATAGAATGCTTGTAGATAAACAAAAGATTAAAATGAAAGAAGTGCCAGATGTGAGGAATATGGGATTGAGAGATGCACTGTATGTACTAGAAAATTTGGGTCTAAACGTAAAGATCTATGGATCAGGAAAAGTAGGAAAGCAATCCTTGATGCCAGGATCGACCATAACAGGACAAGAAATTGAGATTTATCTCAATTGATTAATAAAGATTTTATCAAAAGTGATAAAGTTAGAAAGTTGAAAGAGCTTAAAAATATTCTTCCAAAGTCATTGGACTACAAAGTAATCGGCGATAGCAGTATCAAGATTAATGAAATCCAATTGGACTCAAGAAGGGTAAAAGCAAATGATGTTTTTGTAGCAATTGATGGAGCGGCGATTAATGGGCATAAGTTTATTTCTAATGCAGTAGCGGCAGGATGTACTTGTGTAATCAGCCAGGAAGAAATTGCTAACCCCAAACAAGATGTGTGTTACATCATAACAAGTGACAGTCGAGTTTTCTTAGGAGAACTAGTTAATAACTTTTATGACAGACCGAGTGAGCAGTTAAAGCTAATCGGTGTGACAGGCACTAATGGCAAGACATCGATTGCAACAGTATTGTTTAAGCTTTTTAAAATATTAGGCTACAAAGTAGGTCTGATATCAACAGTTGAAAATAAGGTAAATGATGAAGTGCTTGAATCAGAAAGATCTACACCAGATGCGATAAGTCTTACAAGGCTATTGAGCAAGATGGTAGATGCTAAATGCGATTATGCATTTATGGAGGTTAGTTCACATGCAATACATCAGCAGAGGATTGCAGGACAGCAATTTGCGGGAGGAATATTCACGAATATCACACATGATCATCTCGATTATCATGAGACATTTAAAGAATACATCCGAGTCAAGAAATTATTTTTTGACGAGTTACCTGCAAGTGCTTTTGCGATAACCAATGTCGATGATAAGAATGGTGATCTGATGGTGCAGAATAGCAAAGCGAACGTAGTCAGATATAGTCTAAGGACTTTAGTGGATTACAAAGCTAAGATCATCGCTAATGATTTCTCAGGCTTACAGCTAGATATCAATGGCAACGAAGTGCATACCAGATTGCTCGGCAAGTTTAATGCTTACAATCTTTTAGCAGTGTATGCGACAGCAGAGTTATTGGGATTTGAAAACGATGAGATTTTGCAAGCGATGAGTGAGGTACCGCCAGTAGAAGGAAGATTCGATGTGATACATGGCAAGGGAGCAAGAGTAGGAATAGTTGATTATGCACATTCACCAGATGCGCTAGAGAAAATTATCACTACGATCAAAAGTATAGATCGCGATAAAGAATTGATAGTGCTAGTAGGGTGTGGAGGGAGCAGAGATAAAGCAAAGCGACCAGTGATGGGGAAGATAGCAGCTAATCTCGGAGACACAGTAATATTCACATCAGACAATCCTAGAGAGGAAGACCCTGATGAGATTTTAAAAGCGATGTACACTGATCTTACAAAAGAGGAAGAGGAGAAAGTGATCGAGATAGAAGACAGAGGGCAAGCAATAAAAACGGCAGTGAAAATTTCAAAGCCAGGTGACATTATCCTAGTAGCAGGAAAAGGTCATGAAAAGTACCAAGAAATAAAAGGGGTAAAAGTACCCTTCGACGATAAAGAAAAATTAACGGCTCATTTGAGCTAGAACGATATATAAGAGTAGGTTCTATTATCATTCTCAGGTTGGTTTTAACAGTTGCAGTGGAGCTCATATTGGAAAAAGTTTCAGTATTCCACTGCGCTGTTAAATTTTTAAAAGCATGTTAGTCGTGCTTTAAGATTAAAGTGAATAATGCTTTATTACTTATTTCAATATTTAGAAACAATAGATAGCCCAGGAGCGGGCTTGTTCCAATATATCTCATTTCGATCTGGCTTAGCTATTATCCTTTCGTTGATAATTTCTATAGTCTTTGGGAATAGGATAATAAGTTCTTTGAAAAGATTGCAAGTCGGAGAGAGTATTAGAGACTTAGGTCTAGATGGTCAGATGGAGAAAGCAGGTACACCTACAATGGGTGGAGTGATTATTGTTCTGGCGATTTTGATACCTACATTATTACTCGCAGACTTATCTAACATCTATATCATATTGATGTTAGTCTCCACAGTGTGGCTCGCGGCAATTGGTTTTGCTGATGACTACATTAAAGTATTCAAAAAAGATAAGAAGGGATTACAAGGAAGATTTAAAATCTACGGTCAAGTAGGTCTTGGTTTACTTGTTGGGCTGACCATGTTATTTCATAATGACATCGTAGTAAGAGTTCATCAAGATGAAGCTAAAGCTCTGAACTTAGAAGTAGTAAATAATCTGGATAATGGTATGGTACATGTGAAGACTACTTTAACCAATATGCCTTTTAGGGCTGAGAATGTTTTGGATTATAAAAAGGTTCTGAGCTTCTTAGGAGATAATGCTGGAGACTATGTTTGGTTAGTTTTTTTACCGTTGGTAATTATAATAATTACAGGGGTATCTAACGGTGCAAATCTCACGGATGGAATAGATGGATTAGCTACAGGAGTGTCTGCTATAGTCGCCGCTACTTTGATTGTGTTAGCATATGTTTCGAGTAACACCATGTTTGCTGATTATCTCAATATTTTATACATACCATATTCAGAAGAGCTAGTTGTTTTTGCAGCAAGTTTTCTTGGTGCATGTATAGGTTTCCTCTGGTATAATTCATATCCAGCTAAGGTCTTTATGGGAGATACAGGGAGTTTAGCAATTGGTGGAATCATAGCTGCTCTAGCTATTTTAATTAGAAAAGAATGGCTCATCCCCATACTGTGCGGCATATTCCTGATAGAAAATATATCTGTAATAATGCAGGTATCGTATTTCAAATACACAAAGAAAAAATATGGAGAGGGTAGACGAATATTTAGAATGTCACCGCTTCATCATCACTATCAGAAAGGAGGAATGCACGAGTCTAAGATTGTTATTCGGTTTTGGATCGTCGGCATACTGCTTGCGATACTTACCATCATAACACTTAAGGTTAGGTAATGTCATTGATAGTCATATTGGGAGGAGGAGAAAGTGGAGTCGGCGCTGCAATGTTAGCAAAGAGAGAAGGCTTTGATGTTTTCGTATCAGATTACGGGAAGATCGGAGAACAGTTTAAGGAAGATTTAAACCAACATAAAGTCCGCTTTGAAGAAAGCGGACACACTTTTGAAATTATTGGAAAGGCACAATTAGTCGTGAAGAGTCCTGGTATACCAGAGCATGCACAGATTGTAAAACAACTCAGAGAGCAAGGAATTGATATAGTCTCTGAGATTGAGTTTGCATCTAGGTATTGTAAAGGTAAAGTGATAGGAATCACAGGAAGTAATGGTAAGACAACCACCACTTTACTAACGCATCACTTAATCAGCCGAGCTGGTGTGAGTGTTGGGATAGGAGGTAACATCGGAAATAGTTTTGCACGATTACTAGTGGAGGAAGAGCCCAAGGATATTTACGTGTTAGAGATTAGTAGTTTTCAACTCGATGATGTCTCGAGCTTTGCGCCTGATATTTCTGTGATACTTAATATCACTGCCGACCATCTAGATAGATACGATGGTGATATGTATAAGTATGGTGCAGCGAAATTAGAGATCACAAAGTATCAAAATAACGATCAGATATTGATCATGAATGGTGACGATACTTGGACGAATAAACTGTTAGGAGAGTTTAAGCCAAAGATGAGAACTATCGCTATCCATTTTGATAATTATAAAGACACACAATTGACAACGGTCAGCGGTGAAAAAATTGAAACGAAGAATTCTTCACTTAGAGGTGAACACAACAGATTTAATACACTCTGTGCTACAGAAATTTGTGTAGCACTTGGTATCGATATTGAGTTAATAGAAAGCGGTTTAAAGTCTTTTAAAAATGCTCCTCATCGATTAGAGTCGGTAGCAGTCATAGATAAAGTAGAATATATCAATGATAGTAAAGCTACTAATGTAGAATCTGTTTACTACGCTCTGCTGGCGATGGACCAACCAATAGTTTGGATCGCAGGTGGTAAAGACAAGGGTAATGATTACTCTAGTATAGCAAAGTTTGTGGAGCAGAAAGTAAAAGCCATTATCTGTTTAGGAGTAGATAATGAAAAGTTGCTGGATGCATTTACCCCGATTATAAAAGTGATAGAAGAAACTCAAGATACAAATGAGGCTCTGCGTATGGCACAGTCTTATGCTCAAGCAGGAGATGTAGTGATGCTTTCTCCAGCATGTGCAAGCTTTGATTTATTTAATAATTACGAACATCGAGGAGAGCTTTTTAAAAAAGCGGTTTTCGATTTACTCAGATAGGTAGAACTCATTGGCAATAGTAAATAGCATATATCATAACCTTAGAGGTGACAGAGCAATCTGGTTCATCGTGGCTGTGCTCGCTGTGTTTTCTATTCTAGCGGTGTATAGCGCGTCTGGTAGTATGGCGTTTAAGTACCATGGTGGTAACACTAGTTACTATCTTGTACGTCAGATTGTTTTTATTGCTGCAGGGTTAGGGCTGATGTATGTGTGCTACTTATTGCATTATATGCAGTATGCTCGGTTTGCGCCTGTGCTTCTGATAATCGCAGTTCCGCTGTTGCTTTATACAGTAGGTTTTGGAACACAGTTTAATAGTGCAAGGAGATGGATTACCGTACCATGGATAGATCAAACTTTCCAGACTTCAGATTTTGCAAAATTAGCATTGATCATTTTTATCGCTAAGTCATTATCTGTCAAGCAGGAATTCATAAAAGATTTTAATAGTGCATTTGTTCCATTGATTATACCGATTGTATTGGTGTGTGGATTAATTGCTTTGCCTGATGCATCGACAGCGATCTTGTTGTTTACGACTTGTATGTTGATGATGTTCGTAGGTAGAGTATCGCTTAAGTATATCGCCTTACTTATTATCATAGGGATCGCAGTTACTTCTGTAATTATCATTATCGGAAAAATTTTCCCAGATCTAGGAAGGGTGACAACTTGGATTGCAAGAATACAATCGTACGTAGATCCTTCTGCTGATCCTAACGGGATATATCAGATTACGCAATCCAAAATTGCTATTGCAAATGGCGGTTGGTTTGGAGTAGGGCCTGGTAACAGTATGCAAAAAGATTTTTTACCGTCAGCATATGCTGATTTTATATACGCAGTGATTTGTGAGGAGTATGGGTTGATAGGTGCATTCGGAGTGCTTGCATTATATGTGTGGTTGCTTTTTAGATGTATAAGTATCGTGACTAAATGTCCAAAGGCATTTGGTGCAATATTAGCGATGGGGCTTTGTCTTAACCTGGTTATCCATGCGATGGCTAACATGGCAGTTTCAGTACATCTAGTGCCAGTGACAGGATTGACACTTCCGCTGATAAGTATGGGAGGGACATCGGTGTTATTTACTTGTGTATCACTAGGGGTAATCTTAAGTGTAAGCAAGTATGTAGAGGAAGCAAGATTACAACAGATGGCGCTTGAGCAAATAGAAGTTCGAGATGCGAATAGTATTTAGTGGTGGCGGTACAGGAGGACATGTATATCCTGCGATTGCAATAGCAGACGCAGTGAGAAAAATAAAGCCAGAGGCAGAGATTTTATTTATCGGAGCTAATGGTAAACTCGAGATGGAAAAAGTTCCACAGGCGGGTTATAAAATTGAAGGGTTAAACATAAGTGGTTTTCATAGAAAGTTCACTTTGCGAAATCTTAGTTTCCCATTTAAGCTCCTAGCGAGTCTTTGGAAAGCAAGATCAATTCTCAAACGCTTTAAGCCAGACTTGGCGATCGGTGTAGGAGGCTATGCAAGTGGCCCGACTTTGGAGATGGCATCTAGGATGGGAGTGCCTTGTTTGATACAAGAGCAAAACTCTTTTCCAGGCAAGACCAATAGGATACTTGCTAAGAAGGTGCAGAAGATATGTGTCGCTTATGATGATATGGAAAAGTATTTTCCAAAAGAAAAGCTGGTGAAAACTGGCAACCCAATAAGAAAGATATTCTTTGAAAAGATAAATGTTGAACAGTCGCGAGAAAACTACAAACTCGATCAAAATAAGAAAACTGTTCTTTTGTTTGGAGGGAGTCTTGGAGCTAAGTCGCTAAACGTAGCGGTAGCAGAAAGTTTTGAATTATTGAAGTCAAGAGAAGATATTCAATTGATTTGGCAGGCAGGTAAGTTATATTATGACACCTTCCGTGAGAGTGAAACTGCACTTTTACCAAATGTGAAGATCTTACCCTATTTAGAAAAAATGGAGGAAGCTTATGGGGCTGCCGACATAGTTATAAGTAGGGCAGGGGCGATCACAATTTCAGAACTCGCAGCTATCGGTAAGGCAGCGATCTTAGTTCCATCTCCAAACGTTGCAGAGGATCATCAGACTATGAATGCAAAGGCATTGAGTAGTGTAGGAGCGGCGATTTTAGTAGAGGATAAAACGATAAACGAAAGTTTATTCAAGGAGGCGTTTGCGCTTATTGACAACAAAGACAAAGTGAAGTTATTAGAAACAAAAATAAAATCATTAGGCATCATAGATGCTGATTTACGCATTGCTAAAGAGGCAATGTCAATGGTTTAAATGAACTGTGAATTGAAACTTGATCATATTCAAAGGATTTTTTTTCTAGGTATCGGAGGGATAGGTATGAGTGCCTTGGCTCGCTACTTCCACCATATCGGAAAAGAAGTCTTTGGATATGACAAAACAGAAACAGCACTTACTAAAAAGTTAGTAAGTGAAGGTATGAAGGTGCATTATGTAGATGATGTATCGCTTATACCAGATGAGATTGATTTAGTTGTGTATACACCGGCTATACCAGATGATCTAGAAGAGATGGTTACTCTTCGTGCGTCAGGAATACCGATGATGAAGCGCTCAGAAGTGCTCGGTCTACTTAGTAAAGAAAAGAAGACCGTAGCAATAGCTGGGACGCATGGAAAAACAACAACTTGCTCAATCCTATCTTATATTTTGAAAGAATGTGGTGTAGATGCAAATGCTTTCGTAGGAGGAATAATGAAAAACTACGACTCTAATTTTCTATTAGGAAATAGCGATTGGATAGTTGTAGAAGCAGATGAATATGATCGGTCTTTTCATCGATTATTTCCAGATATGGCGGTTGTATTGTCAATGGATCCAGACCATCTAGATATCTATGGAGATAGACATCAGATGCTAGAAAGCTATCGACAATTTACTAATCAAGTATCACCAGGAGGCAAGCTTTTTATCCATAATACGGCAGCAGATTATATGAGTCGCGAGTGGATGCAAGAGTTAGCAGCAAAGCAGATAGAGCTTATCCGATATGGATATTCTGATGCTGATTACAGATATGATCAGTTAAGATATCATCGGGGAGTTTTCAGTTTTGATTTTGTATCTCCTGATGATCGTTTACCAGGATTAGAGATCGTGTTGCCAGGTGTACATAATGTGAGTAATGCTACAGCGGCACTTGCGGTTGCATCAGAGGTAGGAGCAGATATGAGTCTGGTGAAAGCTAAGTTGAAAGACTTCGCTGGAATCAAGAGAAGATTTGAATTCATAGGTATGAATGATAATCACATCTTGATCGATGACTATGCGCATCATCCTGAGGAATTAAGTGCAGCTATAAGAACTGCAAAGACTTTGTTTCCTGATAAGAAATTGACGGTAGCTTTTCAGCCCCATCTTTTTAGTAGGACAAATGATTTTGCTAAGGAGTTTGGAGAGGTGTTGACATTAGCTGATGAGGTTATACTCACGCACATATATCCAGCTCGAGAGTTGCCGATGGAAGGAGTTACATCACAGTTGATTTATGATAACATAGGTCACCACAAAAAAGAAATTATTGATAAATCAGATTTGTCAAGGATTATAAAAAGTAAAGATGTTGAAGTGCTTTTGATTTTGGGTGCAGGAGACATTGATAAAGAAATTATTAAAGTAAAAGAAGTATTGTTTAGTGAATAGAAAATTGCAAAATATCAGGAACACTAACTGGACGAGGACACTCATCTGGACTGCTATCCTATTGCTTCTAGCATCGGGCTTGGGCTATGCAATTAATGAACGGCTTAACTCTAAGGTTGCAAAAATAGAAATCGATATTCCTCAACAAGACAAAGAACGTTTACTGATTTCTAAGAAAACAATCTCTAAACAAATTTTAAAAATTGTAGGTAAGGATATCAGGACAGTGAACCTTGCGGAATTAGATCTTACAAGAATAGAAACACTCCTTCAAAAAGATTCTAGAATAGAGAATGTAGAGGTGTATATCAATAAGAAGAATACGCTCAAAGTAGAGGTAGAGATTCGTAGACCATTCGTAAGGGTGATAGCTGATAACGGTGATCAATTTTACTTAGATGCGAAAGGTGTGAGAGTGTCTACAGTAAAAAATCAAGCAATTAGGGTTCCCGTAGCTACGGGTAATATTGATGAGTACACTGACAACTGGATCAACTCAAAGAAGCATAACCTCAACGAAGTATTTGTGATGGCGAAGGCACTCTATAAGGATGACTTCTTGTATGCGCTTATTGAGCAGATTGATATAGATGATAAGAATAAGTTGACATTGATTCCTAAGGTTGGGCCCAAGTTAATTATAGGTAATACAAAAGATCTCGGTCAGAAGTTAGAAAACCTCAAAGAAGGCTATAAGCAAATTTTAAAACGAGAAGGATGGGAAGGGATTAAAGCGTTGAATTTTGAAATTAAGAATCAGATAATAAAAGAAAAACCAGAATTAAAAGAGAGAGTGAGTTCAGTCATTTTACAAAAAGACGAAAATCATAAAATATGAATGATAAGACCATGGATCCTAAAAGTGTAGTCGTAGCACTAGACATCGGTACCACTAAAGTGTGTGCTATCGCAGGAGCTAAAAACGAGTACGACAAAATTGAAATCGTTGGTATAGGTACAGTCGTGTCTGAAGGTGTGTCAAGAGGTGTGGTATCTAATATTGATAAGACGGTTAAAGCGATTAAAGAAGCTATAGAAATAGCTGAACGTAACGCCAATATGAAGTTTAAGATAGTTCATGTAGGTATTGCGGGACAGCATATAAAGAGTTTGCACCACCACGGATTGCTGATGCGTAATGATGCTAATAAAGAGATCAGTGAAGAGGATGTAGATAAGCTGATAAGAGACATGCACAAGTTGGTATTGCCTCCAGGTGATAAGATCTTACATGTAATTCCACAAGAATTTACTGTAGATGACGAGCGTGATATTGTAGATCCCATTGGAATGTCAGGAGGTAGGCTAGAGGCTAACTTTCATATCATAACAGGACAGATTACAGCTTCTAGAAATATTCTTAGATGTATAGAGAAAGTAGGATTAGAAGTAGCAGATATAACACTAGAGCCAATAGCATCGAGTTCAGCTGTACTAAGTAATGAGGAGAAAGAAGCAGGAGTAGCTTTGGTAGATATAGGTGGAGGAACAACTGATATTACGATTTTTAAAGATGGTATCATCAGACATACTGCTGTAATTCCATTCGGAGGAAATGTAATTACAAAAGATATACAAGAAGGCTGTACTGTGATGAAGGATCAAGCAGAGAAGTTGAAAGTGAAATTTGGGTCTGCATTATCAGATGAAATTTATGATAATAGAGTAATAATCATACCTGGGTTTAGAGGAAGAGATCCTAAAGAGATATCTGAAAAGAATCTAGCCAAGATAATCCAAGCCAGAGTAGAGGAGATATTTGATTATATATTCTGGGAGATCAGAAGATCTGGTTTTGAGCGAAAGTTAATTGCAGGTATGGTATTGACTGGTGGTGGATCATTACTAAGACATATCAATCTGCTTGCAGAGTATCATACTGGTCTTACGACGAGGATGGGCGAGCCAATAGAGCATTTAGCTCACGGTTATGATGGTAGTATCGCGAGTCCTATTTATTCTACAGCAGTAGGATTGTTAATGTACTCAATTGATAATAAAGAGTTAAAAGATGCAGCTGAGGCTGAGAGTATTGTTACTGGAGAAAAAGATGTTTTTACCATAGAAGCAGACGAACACGATAATGTTGGGGGAGACGAAGGTGAACTAGGAGAAGATGGAAATAAGTGGTTTAAGAAGGTGTTCACTTATACGAAAGAATTTTTCGAAGCACAACCAGATTCAGAATTTTAAGCCCATTTTATAAAAGACAAAAAAGAAATTATGTTGTTTGATTTACCAAAAAATGAAAGATCTATTATAAAAGTTGTTGGTGTCGGTGGTGGCGGTAGTAATGCGGTAGAACACATGCACAAGCAGGGTATTAAGGGAGTTGACTTTGTAATTTGTAATACTGACAATCAAGCGCTTGAGGGTAGTAGTGTGCCAGTGCGAATACAGCTAGGGCCTCACCTTACAGAAGGGATGGGTGCAGGTAATAAGCCAGAGATGGGTAAGCAGGCTTGTATCGAGTCGATTGATGATATAAGAAAGTTTCTAGATGATGGGACTAAGATGTTATTTGTTACCGCTGGTATGGGTGGTGGTACAGGTACAGGTGCAGCGCCGATCATAGCTAAAGCTGCTAAAGAGTTAGATATACTTACCGTGGCAATAGTTACTCTTCCATTTAAGTTTGAAGGAGCACGAAGGCATAGACAAAGTATAGAAGGGCTAGAAGAATTAAAGAAAAACGTAGACTCTATACTAGTTATATCAAATGATAAGCTAAGGCAGGTTCACGGTAATCGTGGATTATCTGAGGCTTTCGGAGAAGCAGATAACGTATTGACCACTGCGGCTAAGGGGATAGCTGAAATAATAACAGTACCTGGTTACATAAATGTAGACTTTGAGGATGTAAGTACAGTAATGAGAGATAGTGGAGTAGCGATAATGGGTAGTGCAATTCAAAATGGAGAAGACAGAGCTAAGAAAGCTGTACAAGCAGCTTTAAACTCACCACTGTTAGAGGATAATGACATTAGAGGAGCTCAACACATCTTACTTAATATTACTTCTGGGACAACAGAAGTAACTATGGATGAAGTGTGCGAGATAACAGAGTATGTACAAGAAGAAGCGGGTTATGGGACAGATTTGATTTGGGGTAATTGTAAAGACGAATCTCTTGGAGATCAGTTGAGCCTAACGATAATCGCAACAGGGTTCACAGAGACTGCTACTAAAGCTTTTAAAGAAGAGAAAAAAGCTACACGAGTTACACTTGATGATAGATTAAAAGCGGCACAAGCTGATGATACTATAGCAGTAGGATTAGACAAGGGAGAACAAACAAGAACTATTGACTTAACAGTTCCAGCAAAACCTATAACTCCTATCTCTGAGCCTATTGGCAAGTCAAAGTATAGTACAAGCAATGAACCATACGAAAAGAAAAAAGAAGAACCGACTCCGTCTGTTGAAAGAGCAGGAAAGAGTCACCAAATAAATACACGTAGAGAAGCACCAAACCCTGTTGCTAATCAACGATCATTAGAAGATCCTAGATCTATTAATGATATGGAAAATGAACCAGCCTACAAGAGAAGAAGAATAGAACTGGAAAGTATTGAATCAGAAAACGGTCTTGATTATTCGAGGTATACCGTATCTGTGGATGAAGACAATCCCTTAAAGCGTAATAATCAGTTTCTCCACGATAATGTGGATTAGAAACTGCAACTACGGATTTCGTCTTTTTATATATTCTTGTCTTTTTATTTTTTGAGATTGGTTTATTGATGCCTGGGCTCTCAGCCCAGGCTCTTTTTTTGTCTTCTTTTTCCTTTAAGAGAAAGGTGGTTTCGGTTTTAGTACAAATCGAATAGAGTAAAAGGGAGTAGAGTTAAGAAAATCTGTTGAAGATTTATTTAGAAGTAACAATCCAAACTCCTTCACAATCATCGTCGTCTGTATAGTGCCTCATAGATTTGTATGATTGCAAGTGAAACGTTGATGCAATACTCTTAGGATCAAGATTCAAAAACTCTTTTCTATCAATCTCAAAATTATCTTTCACAAACATATAGTTCCTTTCTATCTCGAAATTTACGCTTTGTAAAAACTGCTTCTCCGCATGGACATGTTGCCTGATTGCATCAAGCACGTAGTATATATATATTTCTTTCAGTTTATAATCTAAGTAAGACTTAGAAACAATGCCGTTTACATCAACTTGAATCTCTAAATCTAAACTATGTGACTGGTAGTAGTTATGCCCTAAATGCCTATATCCGTAGTAGGGTATCTTGTTTTCGAATTCAAATATATTTTTGTCACGAATTAGATAACTATTGTGAAAAGGCTTGAGATTGGTTTTGGTGATTGTAAGGTTTTCAGGATAAATACAAAAATCATAATCCGTACCTTGATTTTTGATAGTGTATCCGTTATTAAATGTTGCATTGACTCCAAGAATTGTTTCTCCTTTGATATAGTCATTGAGCATGCCCTCAAAATCAGGTCGTAGACCAACATAGCCTGCTTCATATATTTGCATTGATCTTGTCGGTACAATTTCGTAGGGCTCACCATCTACGTCATCATCATAATCCCAATATGTTGTAACCTCAGCATCTTTGATATCAAAGGTGGCTCCATTGATCTGTATATAACCAATAAACCAACTACCTAAGAATGCAAGAATTACAATGCCTCCTAATCGCTTTATAACTTTCAAATAGTTTGGATTTGTTTGTTCTAAAGTATCTAATGGTTTGGCTGTATACAAGTATTATCGATGTATTCACATTTCATTAGGAATAATTGGCAAGCTATTACATTGACTTTAGCTAATTACAGAATTGATTAGACTTCAAGCTTCGTAATTATATATATTTGTTGTTAGACGGCTGCGTAGTTCAACTGGATAGAATATCGGATTTCGACTCCGATGGTTGCAGGTTCGAACCCTGCCGCGGTCACAAAA